>SYFR01000369.1 GCA_005800325.1 Myxococcales bacterium
CGCCGCCGGGCATGCGGGGCTGTTCGGCGACGCGGCCTCGGTCGTCGCGCTCGGGCTCGCCGTGCTCCACGCCCTTGGCGGCGACGACACCTGGCTCTCGGCGCGCGAGCTCGAGCCGCTCGTTCGGGCGCGTCCCGGCGGCACGCACGCGGCCGGGTTCGATCGCCGCGGCGCCGAGTCGCCCTCGAGCGGCGCGCACTTCGGGCCGAACACCTTCGGTCACCTCGGCTTCACCGGCACGAGCTTGTGGATCGACCCCGACCGCGAGCTCGTCGGCGTGCTGCTCACGAACCGCGTCTGCCCGACGCGCGAGCACGTGGCCATTCGCCAGGCGCGCCCGGCGGCCTACGACGCGCTCTTTCGAGCGATGGTTTCTTGAGTCGTCACCGAGGTGACGAGCGTCGCGCACTCGTGGCGGCGCGACTCAGGACCGGCGGCGCTACCGCTTTTCGCGCAGCCTCGCCGCGCGCGCCTTCGGGTCGGGGTGCGTCGACAACAGCTCGGGCACGGGCTGCGATTCGAGGCTCTCGAGGAACTGCGCGAGGCCCTCGCTCGCGTGTCCGCTGCGCTCGAGCAGCCCGGCGCCGAAATCGTCGGCCTCGGTCTCCATGTCGCGGCCGTAGCGGAGGCGATCGAGCTGTGTCGCGGCGGCGGCGATCGTCGCGGTGAGGCTATCGACCTCGCCGAAGAGCAGCGCGAGCGCGATGCCGAACGCCGTGCTTCGCGCGATGTTGCGCATGCCGTGACGTCGCACCGCGTGGCCGAGCTCGTGCGCGAGCACGCCCCGCAAGAGGGCATCGCCCTCGGGACCGACGCGATCCAGGAGCCCGGTGAGGACGAAGACCTCGCCTCCGGGGAGGGCGAACGCGTTGACGCTGTCGTCGACCACGACCGTGATGTTCGCGGCGCCGAGCATCTGGGTTTCGTCGGCGGTGAGCGCGCTCTTCAGCTCCCCGAAGACGCGCTCGCAGCGCTGGCGCTGGACCTCGGCCGGTTGCGCGCCGAGCGAGTGGGCCTTTCTGAGCTGCGTCGCTGCGAGCACGCCGATCTTGGCGTCGGCCGACGGCGGGAGCCCGAGCGCGGCACGCTCCGCGACGAAGCCGAGGCAGCCGCGCGCCGCAAAGAAGAGGAGCAAGGCCGCGATCGCCAGCACGCCGAGCTCGACGAGCGTCCGCTTCCACGACTGCCGCGCGGTGAAGCCCCCCGTTGCCGCGGTTGCGCCTGGCATGGCGCGCGTCATAGCATGCGCGCCGATTTACGGCTCACGCCCGGCGCCGACGCCGGAAGGGACGTTCCACCGCGATGCCTCATCACATCATCAAGCACGAGCCGACGTTCTCGCTCCTCGAGGTTCACCTCCAGCCTGGCGAGGTGCTGATCGCCGAGGCCGGCACGATGGTCGCGCGCGCGCCGCACCTCGAGATGGACGTGAAGCTCAACGCGGGCAGAGACACCGGCTTCTTCGGGAAGCTGAAGGCGATGCTTTTCGCCTTGCTCCGCAAAGTCATCGGCGGCGAGACGTTCTTCGTGAACCACTTTCACAGCCCGCAGGGCGGCTGGGTGTGGCTCGCGCCAGCGCTGTCGGGCGGCGTCCGGCACATCCCGCTCCAAGGTCAGACGATGCTGTTCAGCTCGGGGGCGTTCCTCGCGAGCTCGGGCGAGGTCGATCTGCGCTTGCGATTCGGTGGGCTCCGCTCGCTGCTCGCGCGCGAGGGGGCCTTCTTCCTCGAGGCTTCGGGTCACGGGGAGCTCTGGGTCACGAGCTACGGCGCCATCGACGAGGTGTACTGCAACGGCAGCTACATCGTGGACAACGGGCACCTCGTCGGCTTCGACCCGGCGCTCGACTTCAAGATTCGCTCTGCCGGCGGCGGCGCGCTCGGTTTCCTCGCCTCGGGCGAGGGGCTCGTCTGCGAGTTCACTGGCCAGGGCCGTATCCTCATCCAGTCGCGCAACCTCGGCGGGCTCGTCGGTTGGCTGACGCGGCTGCTTCCGGGGTGAGCCAGCGCCCGCGCAGCGCCACCCACCACCTTTTTACGAAGGCTTCTCACGAAGGTTTCTCACGAGCCCCCGCACGAACGGACACGACCCATGCAGGTCAACATCCTCTACCGACCTTCCCAATCGATCGCCCAGTGCTGGCTGAGCGCCGGCGAGTCCGTGACCGCCGAGAGCGGCGCGATGATGGGCATGAGCCCGAACGTCCAGATGACGACGCAGTCCGGCGGGCTCATGTCCGGTCTCAAGCGGTTGTTGGGTGGCGAGTCGTTCTTCCGCAACACGGTCACCGCCGGCGGCGGGCAAGGGGAGGTGCTCTTCACGCATGCGCTGTGCGGCGACATGGCGACGCTCGACGTGGGCTACACGCAGTGGCTCATCGCCTCGAGCGCCTACGTCGCGTCGAGCTACGGCGTCGACGTCGCCACCCAGTCCGGCGGCTTCAAGGGGTTCTTCTCCCGCGCGGGGCTCTTCATCCTGGGCACGCAGGGTCAGGGCCAGCTGATCGTCGGGGCGTTCGGCGCCGTCGAGCGCGTCGCAGTCAACGGCAGCCTCGTCGTCGACACCGGGCACATCGTCGCGTGGGACAGCCGTCTTCAGTACGAGGTCACGAAGGCAACGAAGGCGGGCTGGATCGCCTCGTTCCTCAGCGGCGAAGGGCTCGTCGCGCACTTCGAAGGCCAGGGCGAGGTGCTGGTGCAGACCCGCAACGCAGCCGAGTACGGCTCCACCGTAGGGGCGCTCCTGCCGCCGCGCTCCGGCTGAAGTTTTTCCACAACGTACGGCAAGCCCACCCGCGCAGCGAGGTCCCATGCAGTCCGAGATCCGCCACAACCCCGATTTCGCCACCATTCGCGTTCAGTTCGACCAGCCCGGCGAGCAGCTCGTCACGGAGGCGGGGGCGATGGTCGCGCGCGACACGGCGCTGCAGGTGCAAACGAGCATGCGCGGCGGGCTCGGCGCGGCGCTGAAGCGCAAGCTCCTCGGCGGCGAGAGCCTCTTCCAGAATACGTTCACGGCGACGGCCCCGGGCCAGTCGATGTGGATCGCGCCCGCGCCGGAGGGGGCGATCGCTGAGCTCGACCTCGCGCCGGGGCAAGAGCTGTACTTGCAGTCGGGCGCCTACCTCGCGTCCACGCCCGGCGTCGTGCTCGACACGAAGTGGCAGGGAGCCAAGGGGTTCTTCTCTGGCGAAGGGCTCTTCTTGCTGCGTGCACACGGGCAGGGCCGGCTGTGGTTCTCGACCTACGGTGGCATCCACATCGTCGACATCGGCCAGGAATACCGCGGGTACATCTGCGACACGTCGCACATGGTCGCGTTCACGCCGGGCCTCAGCTACTCCATCAACACGGTGGGCGGCATGAAGAGTCTGTTGCTGTCCGGTGAAGGGCTCGTGTGCACCTTTCAGGGCCAAGGGCGGCTCTGGATGCAGACGCGCAACCCGGGCGCCCTAGCGGCATTCTTGCACCCGCACCGCCGCGTGCAGTCCAAGAGCTGACGCCGACAGCGGTGTCGGTTTTCGCCCGCGCCGTTTTTGGGTTTTCGCCCGCGCCGTTTTTGGGTTTTCGCCCGCGCCGTTTTTGGGGCTTTCGCCCGGAGGCGATACGTTTAGGGTGGCGAATCGCGGAACCGCCGCACTAAAGTGCGGGTGGGATTAGCCTCGCTTGGCCCGTGCGCCGAGCGCCCGATTTTCGATGTGGAAGCTGACGATCGAGGATGACGAGGGCCAGCGCACGACGCTCGAGCTCAGCGACGATGAGTACGCCATCGGCCGCGCCGAGGACGCGAGCATCCGGCTCACCGAGCGCAACGTGTCGCGGCGCCACGCGGTGCTGCGACCGAGCCCAGAAGGTGGCTGGGTCATCGAGGACCAGGGCAGCTTCAACGGCACGTTCGTCA
>SYFR01000370.1 GCA_005800325.1 Myxococcales bacterium
GACGGCCCTCAGGAGCGAGACGGCCCTCAGGAGCGAGACGGCCCTCAGGAGCGAGACGGCCTCAGCGTGCCGTGGAACCGCTCGAGGCGCGCCTCGACCGCCGCGAACAGCGTCGACGGCGGATAGTGCCCCGATGCGTCCGCGACACCCGCGGTCATCCCGGTGAGCAGCGCGATGCCTTCTTCGACGGTGTCGATGGCGATCACATGAAAGCGTCCCGCGTGGACCGCCTCGACCACGTCCTCGCGCAAGACGAGGCCCTCCTGGTTGCGCGACGGGATGAGCACCCCCTGGTCGCCCGTGAGCCCGCCCTTCGCGCAGCACACGTCGTAAAACGACTCGATCTTCTCGTTGATGGCGCCGACCGGCTGCACGACGCCGTGCTGGTCGACGCTTCCGGTCACGGCGAAGCGCTGTGCGATGGGGACGCCCGCGAGCGACGAGAGCAACGCGTAGAGCTCGGTCGTCGACGCGCTGTCACCGTCGATCGCCTCGTAGGTCTGCTCGAACACCAGCGACGCCCCGAACAGCAGGGGGCGCGTCTGCGCGAATCGCGCGGCGAGGTAGCCCTTCAAGATGAGCACGCCCTTCGAGTGGATCGGTCCGCTCATCTCCACCTCGCGCGCGATGTTCACGGGGCCCTCGACGCCCGGGTAGGTCACGGCCGTCACGCGGCACGGCTTGCCGAACATGAGGGGCCCGTCGCTCATGACGCTGATGGCGTTGACCTGGCCGACGCTCTCGCCGCTCACCTCGATGCGAATGGTGCCGTCCTTGAGCAGCCGGTGGATCTCGTCGCGGAAGTAGCGTCCGCGCCAGTGCGCCGCCTCGAGCGCCTCTTTCACCTCGTCGGCGTCGACCTGCTCGAGCCCCTTCTTTCGCGCGCGGTAGGCGGCCTCGGTCGCGACCTCGGCGATGAGGCCGAGCTGCGCCGACACCTTCTTCTGGCTCTCGTTGATGCGGGCTCCGTAGGCCAAGAGCTCGCAGACGGCGCGCGCGGTCAGCGGGGGTAGCTCGCGGCTCTTCGTGAGCCCCGCAAGGAACGCCGGGTACGTCGCGATCGCGTCGTCGACGTCGAGCTGGTGCTCGAATCGCGCCTGCACTTTGAAGAGCTGCGAGAACTCCGGATCGGCCTCGTGGAGCTCCTGGTAGAGCAGCGGGCTTGCCACCAGGATCACCTTCACGTCGATCGGAAACGGCGGAAAAAGCAGGTCTTCCACGGTGCCGCGGAAATACGACGCCTCGTGCTCGGGCACGATGAAGCGGCCGGCGAGCAGGCACGCCTTCAGCTGCTCGTAGACCGAGGCGTTCTTCAGCAGCGTCGCCGCCGGCAAGATGAGAAACCCCCCGTTCGCCTGGTGCAGCGCGCCGGCCACGGCAAACCCTGGCTCGGGCGGGAAGCCGGAGTCGGGCGGCACGTGCGCGCGGCCGAAGAGCGCGCTCACGGTGGGATAGGCCACCTCGATCACGGGCGCGCCGGTCCCGGGCTCATGCTCGGTGAGCAGCGTGGGGACGACGAGGCCGCGGGCAAGCCGTGGCGGCTCCTCGCCGTGCGCCTCCTCGATCAAGAGGCGGATCTCGCGACTGACGGCCTTCTCGACGTCGGCGAGAAATCGCTGGATGGTGTCGCGCCCAACGTACGTCTCCTGCATCCGTGCGAAGCGCCCGTGCGCGGCCTCGAGCATCAGGCGCTTGAGCTCGCCTTGCAGCTCCCGCTCGAGCTCCTCCTGGATCGCGATGAGCTGCTCCTCGAACTCTTCCACCGCGCTCGCGATCGCACGCAACGCTTCGGGCGATGGCTCGGCGCCGCCCTGCCCCATCACCTTGATTTCGTCGTCCCCCCGGGAGATCTCGAGCCCGAGCTCCTCACCGACCTCGGACAACGCGCTCTCGAGCTCGCCCTCCTTCTCTCGCCCCTTGCGCTGCAGCCGCGTGCGGGCGTGCTTGAAGCGCTCCCCCTCGGGCACACGCCGAAGCACCTCGATCACCGCCTCGTAGAGCTCATCCATCGCGTCGGCGAAGGGGCGACCCTCGCCGGCCGGGAGATTCAAGACCGCCGGCTCGCTCGGCTTCTGGGGGTTCGGCAGCAGCAGAAGATCGTCCGGCGTGGGGCGCGTCTTGGCGATGCGCGTGGCCATGGAACGCGCGCCGAAGGTGCGGCCGAGGCCCGAGTCCCCGACGGCGACGACGTGGAAGCGCGGCTGGCGAATGTCGAGCCCGAACTCGAGCGCTTCGAGCGCGCGCTGCTGCTTGGCGATCCCCGAGAGCGGCGGCACGTCGTCGGTCGTGCGGAGCTTCAGCTGCTCGGGCGCGAACGCGGGGCGACAGTCCTTGGCGGTCAGCCTGACGATCGTCATGAGCGGGAGCCTAGTCGGGTGAATCACCGATTTCACCACACCAAAAAAGACCCGCCGATCGCCCGCGTTGCTGCACCTCGAGCGAGCTGCTAGTCCCGTTGAGTCCGAAGTTCGCTGACGAATTCGCTCGCCCCCCGTTCGGGGCGAGGGCGAGCGAATTCGCCGCCTTGCGCCTCCTTGTGACTCACCAACGCCGTGTTTCTTTTAGTGGCGAAGCTCTGACTCGCCACACTAGGCACCCGACTCCCGACGCTCCGACGAGACACGATGCCCCTCGAGCCGACCACGGAGAGCGACCGACCGCTCGCGAACGAAGCTGGTGCCGTCGAGCCCGAACGTATGCCGCCGCCGCGCTCGAGCGCGGGCAATGAGCTGCCCTCGCGAGCACCGGAAGTGCGCCTCCGCACGCGCCTCGGCACGCGTGGGCACGAGCACGATGCTGCCACCATCTCGCCGAGAATGACCGCGGTGTTCGGCGGCCTCTTCGGGCTCGCGACGGTGGCCTCGATCTTCGCGCTCCTCATCCAGGTGTTTCCGGTCGAGCGACAAGCGCGTGTGACGCCGACCGCTGCTCCGTCTGCGAACGACGGCTCCGAACCGAGCTCGGCCGGAGCTTTGCCTGGTGCCCCGAAGCGCGAGCGCAAGCTGCTGCCATCGCCATGGCGGGTCGGCGAGCTGTCCGCGACGCACAAGGTCGTGCAAGGCGAGATGAAGCGCCGCTCGTTCCTGGTCGCGCTCGAGGAGGCCAAGATCCCGAAGAGCGAGGCGTACCGCGTGCTCAAGGCGATGGAGGGCGTCTACAAGCTCGAGCAGCCGAAGCGCCGCGACAAGTTCGCCATCGCGCTCGAGCGCGCCACGCAGAAGATCGTGGCGTTCGAGTACGAGGTGAGCCCGATCGAGATCTACCAAGCACGCACCAACGACGCCGGGCTACTCGAAGGCAAGCGCCTCGACCTCGCGGTGCGGCAGGAGGAGTTCGCGGCCGCGGCGTACCTCGGAAAGGACCTCGCCTCGAGCTTCGAGGCCGCCGGGTTCGCGCCGGGCCTCTCGAGCGTCGTCAACGAGGCATTCAACGGGCAGACCAGCGTCGAGGCGTTCGAAGAGGGCGGCGTGCTTCGAGCGATCGTCGTCGAGACGACGGCGCTCGGCCGCTTCGTCAAATACGAGCGCGTGCGTGCCCTCGAGTATCGCCCGCCCGAGCCGGGCAAGCCGCCGCTGCGTGCCTATTGGTTCGAGGGCAGTGGCGTGCAGGGCTACACGGACGAGCGCGGGCGCCGGCCGTCGAACCAGGGCTGGCGCACGCCGTGCCCTGGCTCACCCGTCACTTCGCACTTCAACCCGAAGCGGCTGCACCCAGTCCTCAAGAAGGTGATGCCGCACAACGGCACCGACTTCGGCGCGCCGCTGGGCACGCCGGTCTATGCCGCCTTCCGCGGGAAGGTGAGCTTTATCGGCAACCAGGGCGCGAGCGGCAACCTCGTGCTCCTCGAGCACAGCGGCGCAATCCAGACCGGCTACGCGCATCTCTCGCGGTTTGCGCCGGGGATCCACGTCGGCGACCAGGTCGGCACGCGCGAGCTCATCGGCTACGTCGGCTCGACGGGGCGCTCGACCGGACCGCATCTGCATTTCAGCGCCAAGCGCGACGGGAAATTCTTCGACGCGCTCGATCTCCGCCTCGACGCGCTGCACTTGCTCCCGACCGACGAGCGCGGCGCGTTCCTCGCGCAGAAGCAGGCCCTCGACCAAGCGCTCGAGGCCATCGTGCTGCCCGAGCCGCCGCCGCCGCCCCCCGTGGCAGTCGGGAGCGCCGAGCCCGCAGCGATCGAGCCGGGCCATGCGGCAGCGGGAACGACGGCGTCGCCCCATGAGCCGACCGGATCGGAGTCGGCCGAAGCGGGCGAGCCCGGCAGCGACGCCGGCAGCAGCGACGACCGCGGCAGCGACGACCGCGGCAGCGACGACCGCGGCAAGGCGGCTCCCTCCGGCGCACCGGCAGGGCACGAGCTCTTGGGCGAGGATCTGTCAGGCGAGATCGACTAACACTCGCGGCATCGCGCACGGGCCGCATCGAGCACTCGCGGCATCGCGCCCGGGCCGCATCGCGTACGGGCGGCGTCGATCGACGCGGCTCAGCCCGGCTCGCGTGCGAGCGGCAACCTAAGCTCGAACGCCGCCCCCCGGTCGCCGTGCGCGGGGCTCTCCAAGACGACGCTGCCGCCGTGCGCCGCGGCGATGTGGCGCACGAGCGCGAGGCCGATGCCGCTGCCCCGCGCGTGCAGATCGCGCGCGTTCTTGCCGCGCACGAAGCGCTGGAAGATGCGCTCTTGATCGGCGACGTCGATCCCGGGCCCCGAGTCCTCGACGCGAACGTACGCGGTCGCCTGAGGCTCCGAGAGATGCCCGACCGTTATGCGGATTTTCTCCGAGCCCACGCCGTATTTCAGCGCGTTGTCGACCAGGTTGATGACGGCGAGCTCGAGCGCGCGCGCGTCGACGAGCGCAACGGCGGGGCTCGTCTCGACCTCGAGCTCGAGCCCCTGACGCTCGGCGCGATACCGCTGGGTCTCCACCGCCTGCCGCGCGATGGTCGCGACGTCGCCGTGCCGAAGGTCGTACGCGGCGCGACCGCGCTCTACCCTCGCGAAATCGAGGACGTTGTCGAGCAAGCTCGTGAGCCGCTCGCTCTCCGCCACGATGATTTGCAGGTATTCGCGGCGTTTTTCGTCGGTCGCGACGCGCCCCGTGAGCAGCATCTCGCCAAACAGGCGCACCGAGGCAAGCGGCGTCTTCAGCTCGTGGGACACGTTCGCGACAAAATCGCCGTGGAGTGCAGCAAGCCGGCGCGCCTGAACCGCCGCGCGCAGAATGGCGATCGTCGCGGCGAGCACGACGAGCGAGGCAAGGCCGACGATCCCGATCTGCGTGACGCGCTGCCGCGCCACCTTCTCCTCGAGGTCCTCGGCGCTCGCGAGCGCCACCTGCAGGCGCCACCCATACAGCGTCGTCGGAAACGGCAGGCTCACCACCGGCCCGCCCGCACGGATGGCCGAGCCGAAGACGATCCGCGCGTCCTCGTCGATCACGTTCATGCGGCTCTGGCGGTCGAGATCGCGATAGAGCTGGGGCATCACCTCGTGAACGAGCCGGGAGACGTCGTGCCACGCGACGACGAGCCGTGCGCGCTCACCTTCAAGCCTCTGCCAGTAGCTCACGAGGTAGTTCGCACCGCCGACGTTGACGTGCAGGTGGCGAAGCTGCTCGACGGGCGCGATGTGCGTCTCCATCCGTGGCAGCAGCTCGGCGAGGAGCACGCGGCGAAAGGCATGGTCCTCCGGGCCGGGCCGCGGCGAGACGAACGCCACGACCTCCATCATCGGATCCGACGCGTCGAGCACGAGCACCGCGCGCACCGTGGGCGTCTCGCGCGGTGCGGTGGGGAGCCAGCGACGCGCGAGCGAGCCGAGCGCTTGGGGCTCGATCGCCGCCGCGACCACGTTGTCCTGGGCGACGATGAGTTTGTCGAGTCGATCGATGCGCTCCGAGGCCACCGACCACGTCGCGTCGATGACGCTCTGCTGTCGCGATTTCTCGAGCTGCAGGCTCGTTCGCAGGGCGACGAACGCAAGAAACGCCACGGCGCCTCCCACCGTGAGGACGCCAACGATGTAGAGCGACGCCTCGCGTAGCCGTCGGGTCAGGCGCCTGCCGACGTCGCGCACGAGGCTCAGCGCAGGTCGCGCTCAGCGGCAGCGAGCACCGCGTCCGGGTCGACGAGCACGCTCCGCTCGGAGAGAAACTCCGCGAATTGCTGGCCGATGTAGCCGAGCGCGTGGCTGTCGCCCTCTTTGAAGGCTTTGCCATCGAGCGGATTGATGAGCTCGATGAGCCCGAGATAACGGCCCGCGCGCTCGACCGGTGCACACAGGATGCTCTTCGGCGTGATGCCGATGTCTTTCCAGCGCTCGTCGATCGTGTCGGTGATGTCGCTCCCGGTGGCGATCACCGCCGAGTGCTTCTTCATCGCCTCGCGCGCCAGCCGCGCCGTCTCGGGGAGCCGCAAGAGGAGCGCGCTCTTCGCGCCGCCCTGCTGACGCACCACCACGTATTGCCGTCGATCGAGATCGAAGAGCGACACGAGGCCGAGCTGGCACGGGAGCTTCCCGAGCGCGAGCGAGAGTACGAACGCGGCGCCGTCGAGCGCACCGTCGAGGTAGGTCAGCTCGCTGACCGACTCGAACAAATCGGTGAGCAGCTCGTCCCCCGCGATGCGCAACCCGGGCACCGAGGGCGGCGGCGGGAAGCTGCTCGCACGCTCGCGCGCAAGCTGCATCCTCGCGTCGCGCTCTTCGCGCGTCGGGGCGCTCATCGCGGTCTCGGGGCGGCTGTCGCCGCGAGCGCGGGGGCTCGTACCGCGAGCTGCCGGCGTGGCTTCAACGGCCTTGGGCGCGGCTGCCGGCGCGCGCGCGCTTCCCCCGATCATCGTCTTGCTGACGGGGCGGACCGCCTGCGCCGCGGGCGCCGCCGCTGGGCGAGGAGCGGTCGCGGCCGGCGCCGGCACGGCC
>SYFR01000371.1 GCA_005800325.1 Myxococcales bacterium
GCATCACCGCCATTCAGATGGACATCATGATCAAGGGGCTCTCGCGCGCGCTCATGCTCGAGGCGCTCGAGCAGGCGCGAGAGGGGCGCTTGCACATCCTCGGCAAGATGCTCGAGACCCTCCCGGCGACGCGGCCGGAGCTCAGCAAGTACGCGCCGCGCATCGTATCCATCAAGGTCAAGCCGGAACAGATCCGCATCATCATCGGGCCCGGCGGCAAGACCATCAAAGGCATCGTCGATCAGACGGGCGTCACCATCGACGTCGAGGACGACGGGACGGTCAACGTGGCGTCGGCCAACGGTGAGGCGCTGCGCAAGGCGCTCGCGATCATCGAGGGCCTCACGACCGAGCCCGAGGTCGGCCGCGTGTACGAAGGCACCGTGCGGCGCGTCGCCGACTTCGGCGCGTTCGTCGAGATCCTCCCGAACTGGGATGGACTCGTTCACATCTCGGAGCTCGCGTGGAAGCGCACCGAGCACGTCAATGACGTGTGCAAAGAGGGCGACAAGCTCACGGTCAAGGTGCTCAGCGTCGACAACGACGGCAAGGTGCGCCTCAGCCACCGCGAGACCCAGCCGCGTCCCGAGCCGGGCGAAGGCGGGGAGCAAGAGGAGTTTCGCCGCCCAGAGGGCGATGGCAGCGATCCTCATCGTCGCGCCCGTCGCAGCACCGGCACCGGCGGCGGCGACGATCGCGGCCCGCGTCGTCGGCGCTGATCCTCGCCACGTTGCGCGCACGCACGGGGATCCTGCTTCCCGGATCCCCGGCGGTGCGACCTCTCGTGCCGTAGAGTGACCGTGAGTGACGGTGAGATGACGGCAACCGAAGCGAGCGTCGAGCGCAGGTGGCCCGGGTGGCGCCTCGAAGCGGTGATGAGCGAGTACTCGCTGCCGCTCGTGGCCGGCGTCCTCCTCAGCATCGCGTGGGCGAACCTCGACGAGGCCGGCTATCGCGCGGTGCTCTCGTGGTCGCCGCTCGGCCCCGCGAGCGAGCTGACGCTCCTCTTCTTCGCGAACGATCTCGTGATGGCGTTCTTCTTCGGGCTAGCCGCCAAGGAGATCACCGCGGCCTGCTCGCCGGGCGGGGCGCTCAATCCGCTGCGCTCCGCCGTCAATCCGCTCCTGGCGACGCTCGGCGGGGTGCTCATGCCGATCGCCGTCTACAAGGCGTCGATCGCGCTCTTCGGCGCGGACTCGGCGCGCACCGGCTGGGCCGTGCCGACGGCGACCGACATCGCGCTCGCGTGGCTCGTGGCGCGCGCGGCGTTCGGCGCGCGGCATCCCGCGGTCGCCTTTCTGCTCTTGCTCGCGGTGGCCGATGACGGCATCGGCCTCGCCATCATCGCCATCTTCTATCCGGACCCGCTGCATCCGGTCGCGCCCGCGTGGCTCGGCCTCGTGCTCGGCGCGATGGCCTGCGCGTGGCTCCTTCGCCGACGCAAGGTGGCGAGCTTCTGGCCGTACCTCGTGGGGCCGGGCGTCATCAGCTGGATTGGCCTCTACATCGGGCACCTGCACCCGGCGCTCGCGCTCGTCCCGATCGTGCCGTTCATGCCGAGCCAGGCGCGCGGCGACGGTGCGTTCGGCGATGCGCCGGCCGAGCCCGCGGGCGATGCGCTCGGCGCGTTCTCGAGCGTCGTGAAGGGGCCCGTGGAGCTTGGCCTCTTCGTGTTCGGGCTCGCCAATGCGGGCGTCGCCTTCTCGTCGATCGGGCCGGCGACCTGGTCCGTGCTCGCGGCGCTCATGCTCGGCAAGACGCTCGGCATCACGTCGTTCGCGTTGCTCGCGCAGGCCGCCGGGTTCCCGTTGCCGGCCGGCATGGACAAGAAGAGCCTGCTCGTCGCCGGGATCACGGGTGGCATGGGCCTCACCGTCGCGCTCTTCGTCGCGGGCGTCGCGTTCACCGACCCGACCGTGGCCGGCGCGGCGAAGATGGGAGCGCTATTGTCGTTCCTCTCGGCGCCGGTGGCGCTCGCCGTCGCGCGGGCGCTCGGCATCGAGCGGCGCCCCGACCCGCGCGAGGGCTCGGACACCTCGAGCGTCCACGTTTCGTGACACAGGGCCCCAACTTGGGGGATGATTCGCCAACGATGGCGGCGGGCAATGATCAAGGACCAGCGAACATCAAGCGGACGATGCTCGCGCAGCAGGGCGTCGACTTTTCCCTACTGTTCACCGCCAAGTTCGCGGCCTTCGACCTAGGCGGCTTTTCACCGCGCTTGCGCGAGCCGAGCGGCGTCAGCACCGAGGGCGGGCGCCAGGCGATGCAGCACCTCGTGCTCCAGCCGGCCGACGGCGGCGCCGCGAACGTGATCACGGCCGGTCAGGTCAACGTCGTGACCAAGCAGGTGCGGATCCGGAGCTACGAGTGCTTGCTCGAGATGCACACCCGGCGCTTCAAGGATCGGCCGTTTCCGCTGGCGAAAGACCGCTATCAGGAGTTCTTCGACGCATCGATGGCCTTCATGAAGGGCAAGCAGATGCAGGTCGAGATCGAATCGCGGCCGCCCGACGTCGGGGGCGCAGCCGCGACCGAGCCGGCGGCGCAGTCGGGTGGGATCTCGCCGTGGATTCTCGTCGCGGTCGGTGTCGCCGTCGTAGCGGGGATCGCCTTGATCGCCCTTCGCTGACGCCGCGGTGCCCTGAGTCCGAGGTCACGCGGCGCGCGCTCGTGCTATGGGGCCGAGGATGGATGCGCTCGAGAAGCTCGAACGATTGCGGGCGCGGCTCGCCGAGCTCGAGAGCGTGCTCGTGTGCTACTCGGGCGGCGTCGACAGCGCGTTCGTGCTCGCCGTCGCCCACGAGGTGCTCGGGGCGCGCGCCGTCGGGATGACGGCGGTCTCGCCGAGCTTGCCCGAGCTCGAGCGCGAAGAGGCCATCGGCGTCGCGCGTGCGCTCGGCGCCGATCACCGCGTCGTCGAGACGCGCGAGCTCGACGACCCGTCGTACCAGAAGAACGACGTCGATCGGTGCCTTCACTGCAAGAGCGAGCTCTACCGCGTCGCCGCGAGCAAGCAGTCCGAGTGGGGCCTCGCACACGTCGTCAACGGCACCAACGTCGATGATCTCGGCGACTATCGCCCGGGCCTCGAGGCGGCGCAGAAGGCCCTCGTCGTGAGCCCGCTCGTGGAGCTCGGCTTCACCAAGGCGGACGTGCGCGACGCGGCGCGGGCGATCGGGCTCGCGATCTGGGACAAGCCGGCGGCCGCGTGCCTCTCGAGCCGCGTCCCCTACGGCACGAGCGTCACGCGCGAGCTCTTGGCGCGCATCGGCGGTTTCGAGCGCGTGCTCCGCGCGGAGCTCGGGTTTCGCCAGGTGCGCGTGCGCCATCACGACACGATCGCCCGCATCGAGCTGGCGCTGGAAGAGCTCACGCGTGCGATCGTCCCCGAGACGCGCGAGCACATCGATCGCGCGGGGCGCGAGCACGGCTATCGCTACGTGACGCTCGATCTGGGCGGCTACCGGCAGGGCAGCCACAACGACGTGATCGTGGGTCGATCGCTCCGTGTCCTCTAGGGTCGCTGGCGCCGAACCGGCCCAGCGGCGAACACTGATGCGCCCCCTCCCGAACCCCGCTGCGCGGAGGGAGGAAGCCAGAGGGGTCTCGCGAGGTGCGCCGCGTCCTCCGCACGTATTTTGTCCCGTGTGGGATATTGTCATACCTTCCGGCCATGGACCCGCGCTGGAATGAAGAGACGAACCCCTGCGACATCGCGCTCTCGATGCCACACGACGCGCGCCGCGCCGATCGCCGCAGCGGTCGGTTCGGCTGCGAGGTCGTGAGCCACTACGGCGACGAGCCCGAGCAGCGTGTTTGCACCGACGTCTCGACGCTCGGCATGTGGATCGAGACCGACATGCCGCTGCATCCGGGCTCCGAGGTCGTCGTCGGGTTTCGCGTGCCCGCAGACGAGGAAGAGCTGCTCCTGTTTGCCACCGTGACGCGCGTGCGCACGGGCCGGAAAAAGGGCGATCGCGGGGCGATCGGGATGGGGATCGAGTTTCGCGATCCGAGCCGCGAGGACCGCTCGCGCATCGGCAACGGCCTGCCGCGGCCGGCGATCGAACGCCGGCCTTGCGCCGCTGCTTGAGCGCGGTTCACGCGTGCAGCTTCGTCGACCGTAGCGATAACCGAATCATGGGAGACAGCGAAATGTTCGAGCTCGACTATGCGCGCCGCGCTGAGCGACGCGAGGTGGACGTCATGTGCGATGTCGTCGCGCGCAACTGGGACGAGCCTGTCCCCTACCGCGCGAGCGATCTGTCACCCCGGGGCATGTGGCTCGACTCGACCTTTCCCCTCGAGGTCGGCGAAATAGCGCACGTCACGGTGCGGGGCACGCGCCCCGGCGAGGCGCCGCTCGAGCTCTTTGCGCGCGTCGCACGCTGCACCCGCACGCTTCGTCCACTCGGCGAGGGACGCTCGGGCATGGGCCTCGAGTTCTTGGGCGTCGCGGCCGATGAGCGCACGGAGCTGCGGCGTCGCCTGCGTGGGCTCGCGCCGAGCCGCCGCCGGGGGAAGCTCACACCGCTCCTTGGCGGCTGACGGGCTCAGGCCGGCAGTCGCGTCTCCAGCATGCCGGCGAGCGTCTTCGAGAGGTGGCTCAGCTCGACGGGCTTGACGAGGTGCGCGTCGAAGCCGGCCGCGAGCGTCGCGCGCCGATCGGACTCCTGTCCGTAGCCGGTGAGCGCGATGAGCACGAGCTTGTCGGCGTGGCTCTTCGCGCGGAGCCGACGGGCGACCTCGTAGCCGTCCATCACGGGCAAGCCGATGTCGAGCAGCACCGCGTCCGGCAGACCGACGTTGCACTGTTCGAGGCCGCTCACGCCGTCGTAGGCCACGGCGACGCGGTAGCCGACGCCTCGCAGCCACTCGCACAGCATGTCGGCGGCGTCGTGGTTGTCGTCGACCACGAGGACGCTCGCGACCGGGCCGGACGGCGCCAAGGCGATGCGCCGCGAGGACGCCGGCGCGACCGAGGCTGAGGCCTCGCGCGGCAGCCTGACCTCGAAGGTGCTCCCCCGATCGCGCCCATCGCTCTTCGCTGTGATGCTGCCTCGGTGGAGATCGACCAGGCTCTTGACGATCGCGAGCCCGACGCCGAGGCCGCCCGCCGCGCGATCGATCGTGCGCTCGCCTTGTGCGAAGGCGTCGAAGAGCCGCGGCATGAGCTCGGGCGGGATCCCCTCGCCCTCGTCGCGCACGCGTATGACGACCTCCTCGCCGATCGCCTCGGCTTCGACGCGCGTCTCGGTGCCATTGCGCGAGTATTTGGCCGCGTTGACGAGCAGGTTCGCGAACACCTGCGCGAGCCTTCCTGGGTCGGCGTGAACGATCACGTCCGGCGGGAGCGCCAGCGTCACGCGCTGCTCGCGCGCCTCGAACATGGGGCTCGCGGTCTCGACGGCGCCGGCGACGATCGTCGCGAGGTCGTGGGGCTCGATCGCGAGCACGATCTTGCCGCGCGTGATCCGCGACAGATCGAGGAGATCGTCGACCAAGCGCTGAAGCTTGTGGACCTGCCGCTTCATGATGGCGCGCTCGCGCTCGAAGCTGGGCGACGCCTGCATGTCCATGAGCTCGAGCGCGACGGCCAGCGGGCTCAGCGGGTTCCTTAGCTCGTGCCCGAGGAGCGCGAGAAACTCGTCTTTGCGGGCGTCGGCGTCGCGAGCCCGGGCCTCGCTCTTGCGCAGGCGCTCGAAGAGCTGCGCGTTCGTGACGGCGAGCGATGCCTGCTTCGCGATGAGATCTCCGATCCGCTCGTGCTCCTCGGTGAAGCGGTCGGCCTGTCCATGCCCGAGCATCAAGAGGCCGAAGAGCTCGCCCGACGCTTCGCGCACCGGTACCGCGAGGTAGCTCACGAGCGGCACCGCCAGCGCCTCGAGCGCACTGCCCGCGAAGCGCGCGTCGTCGCGAAGGTCGGCGAGGCGCACGCTCGCGTGCTCTCGCTGCGTGGCCTCGAAGAGCGGCAGGAACGAGCCGGCCCGGAGTCGGTCGGTGAGCGCTGCGTCGCGTGAAGAGTGGACGCACTCGAGCGACGCGGCCTCGCCCGGGCCGTGCGGGCCTGGCGTACGGTGCTCTTGGCTCACCGGCGCTTTGTAATGACGCGACGGCGGCGCGGTCGCTCCCGCCGTCCTCGCGTGGAGCGTAGGGTGCTCCTCTCGGCTCGAGGGCAACCCGCCCCCCCGGTCGCCGTCGTCGTAGAACACGAGGGCCCCGAAGCTCGCGCCGACGAGGCTCGTGACCTCGTCGACGATGAGCTGCATCAGCTTGGTGCGATCGAGCTCGCTCGCGAACTTGGTCCCGAGGCGGTAGACGATGGCCTCGACGCGCCGATCCTCGCGCCGTTTGCGCTCGGTCACGTCGCGCAACGAGATGAAATATCCCCCGCTCAGACCGCGCTGAAAGGTCGCCTCGAACACGAGGCGCTCGCCGCGCGTGGTCGTGAAGCGCACGTCTCGGCCGACCTCGTGCTCGGGCGCGACGAACAGCTCCCCGAGCACGGTCCGATCCTCGTCTACGACGAACTCGTCGAGCGGGTGCCCGACGACGCTGGCGCGCGGGTGCCCGAGGATGCTGGACCACGCCGGATTGACGAAGGTGATGCAGCCCTCGTCGTCGGTCTGCAGCACGATGTCGCGCAGCGTATTGACGAGCGCGGCGAGCCGCTCGACGAGGCGATACTGGATCTGCGCCGAGAGCTCGTTGTGCCGATCGGTCATCACGGCTCGTGCACCATTCGGATTCCTGCGCGCGACGGGCGAGCCGGGATGCCGGCGAGGGCATCGAGCAGCCCGTGCGACGTCATCACGCGCGCGTACATCGGGAAGATCTGCTCGCAGTAGAGGGACTGCTCGAGCAGGCTGCGTGCGGACGTGCAGTCCGAGAGGACGGTGACGCGGTAGCCCCGGTCGACGGCGGACCGCGCGGTCGAGTCGATGCACAGCGAGGTGACCGCGCCCGCGAGCACCACGTCGGTGATGTCGCGCGCGCGCAGCTCGGCGTCGAGCGCCGTGTCCGAGAACGCGTTAAGTCCGCGCTTGCCGGGGATTACCTGGATGCGCCCTTGGTACTGGGCGAGCTCGGGCACCTCGGCGGCGGTCGGGCTGCCGATTCGGAACGCGCCCTTCTCGCGGATGGTGGCGAGCACACCGATGGGCTCCTTGAGCTCTTCGTAGTCGGGCGTGAAGTAGATGGGCGTGGAGATGAGGTGCGCCTCCGTGGGCGCGAGCGCCGCGACGAGGCGCAGGGTGTTCTCCAGCGCGCGCTGCACGCTGTCCTCGAAGGCGGCGTGCAAGAGCCCGTCGATGCTGAAGTAGTCGCGCTGCAGGCCGATGAGCAAGAGTGCCGTGTTTCGATCCTTCAACGGAGCCCCCGGTTCGGGGATCGAGGTAATCGCCGCCATTCTGGGCGCAAGTCGGGCGCGGGCTGTGCGCCTGAGAGCGTCTCGTCGCCGACGAGCGTGGGCCCGCCTCGGCTCAGTGAAAATCGCGCGACGAGCGCGGGCGCGTCGGGGCGGTCAGTGAAAGTCGCGTGACGAGAGACCCGCGAGCGTGCCCGGCTCGTCGAGGCGCTCGAGGGTGTCGGCGCGCACGTGCACGACCGGGCCGCGGCGATCGACGCGGCCGCGCGCCAAGAGGATGCGGGCGTGTCGTGCCACGAGCTCGTAGCGCTCGAAGACGTGGGCGTAGACGACGAGGTTCACGGTGCCGGTCTCGTCCTCGAGCGTGAAGAACACGATCCCCTTGGCGGTGACCGGGCGCTGGCGCATGAGCACGAGCCCCGCGACGCCGACCCGCGCGCCGTTCGCCGCGGTCGCGAGCTCTCTCGCCTGTCGCACGCGGCGCTGCTTGAGCCCGCGACGCAGGTGAGCGAGCGGGTGATCGTGGAGCGAGAGGCCGAGCGTTCCGTAGTCGAGGGCGAGCTGCTCCTTCGGGGCGAGCGGCGGGAGGTTCGCGCGCGTGTGCGGCTCGATGGCGCGCCCGTCGAAGAGCCCGGCTTCGCGCGGCGCACGCAGCTGCCAGAGGACCTCGCGTCGGCAAGGCTCGAGACCCTCGAGCGCGCCCGCGTCCGCCAGGAGATCGAGCTCGTCGCGTCGTAACTCGCTGCGTCGCACGAGGTCGTCGACGCTCGCGTACGGCCGCTCGCCGCGCGCCACTACCAGCCGCTCGACGGACGCGCGAGCGAGGCCGCGCACCTGGCGAAAGCCGAGCCGCAGCGCCTGCACCGGCCGCGCGCGGGCGTTGCTGCTCGTCGAGGTGGCTCCTGGCCCCGCCAGCGGCTCGCAGGTCCCCGCCAGCGGCTCGCATGTCCCCGCCAGCGGCTCGAGCGTCCCCGCCAGTGGCTCGAGCGTCCCAGCCAGCGGCTCGAGCGTCGAGTCCCACGCGCTCGCCTCGACGCGCACGGGTAGCACCGTGACACCGTGCGCTTGCGCGTCGCGCACGAGGCTCGACGGGCTGTAAAAGCCCATCGGCTGCGAGTTCAAGACGGCGCACGCGAACGCGGCCGGGTGATGCACCTTGAGCCACGCCGAGGCGTAGACGAGCAGGGCGAAGCTACAGGCGTGCGACTCGGGAAAGCCGTACTCGCCGAAGCCGTGGATCTGCTGGTAGAGCGCCTCGCCGAACGCGGCCGAGATCCCGCGCGCCGCGAAGCCGGCGAGCAACTTCTCCCGGTGTCGCGCGAGCCGGCCGTGCTTCTTCCACGCGGCCATGTCGCGCCGAAGCTGGTCGGCCTCTCCCGGCGTGTAGCCCGCGCCGACGATCGCGATCTGCATCACCTGCTCTTGAAACAGCGGCACACCGAGGGTCCGCTCGAGGATCGGCGCGAGGCACGCGTGCGGATAGCTCACGCGCTCTTCCCCGGTGCGCCGGCGCAGGAACGGATGCACCATGCCGCCCTGGATGGGCCCCGGTCGCACGAGGCCGACCTGGACCACAAGATCGTAGCAGCTGCGCGGCTCGAGCACCGGGAGCATCGCCATCTGCGCGCGGCTCTCGATCTGGAAGACGCCCACGGTGTCGGCGCGGCAACACGCCTCGTACACGGCCGGATCCTCGGGCGGGATGCGCGCGAGCGCCTCGATCGGGTCGAAGCCCTCGAGCGAGCCGTGCTGCAGCGCGTGCACGTGCGCGAGCGCCTTGCGAATGGCCGTCAGGATCCCGAGCCC
>SYFR01000372.1 GCA_005800325.1 Myxococcales bacterium
CCTCGAGCCCGGCGACGTCGTCGAACGCGACCATACCGGCCGGCAAGCTGCGAAACAGGCCGCGCCGAAGCTGATGCAGGACCTGCTCGCGCCGGTGCGGAGCCCAGCCCGTCGGCATGCCGACCGAGTAGCGCAGGTAGAGGCCGCGCGCGCGCGTGTTGATGTGCAGCCCGAGGTAGTAGGCGAAGAGCTCGAGCGGATCGAACGGATCGTCCGGGGAAATCCCGTCTTCGTCGAGGACCGGCGGTGCAGGTCGCGCGAGCTGTATCGGGTGCTCGGGCTCCGCGAGCCCGGACGCGAACACGCGGTAGCCGGCCTCGAGCCGGGCGCCGCACTCCGTGAGCCCGGCGATCGACGCCCGCGTTGCACGGGCACGCTCTTCACCGGGAGCCGCGGCGAGGCGCTCGGCCCGGGCGCGGACGCCGACCGAGACGTCGGACGCCTCGGTGAGCGGGAGGATCACGCGGTCCTGCCAGGCCTTCATGGTGCGCGCGAGGTCGGTGAAGCGCACCTCGCTCGGTGACTCATAGTCGGCCGGCGTGGCAGCCGGCGCCGCGGTCCCGACGCGCAAGAGCTCCTGGCCTTCGCCGCGGCCGATCGCGACGACCGTGCTCACGCTGCCGAGGTCGATGGCGACCCACGCGTCACGCACGTCACTTCGGGGATCGCGCCGGACCACCTCGGGCGGGATCACCTCGCGCTCCGCGCTGCCCGTCCGCTGCCGCAGGCCGACGACGACGCCCTGGCGGCGGATCGCCATTTTCTTGGGCCCCGCGAAGCGCGCGCCGTGCCAGAAGCCTTCACTCGGATCGACGAGGATCTCGCCGCGCGTCACGTCGAGGCCGGCGACGCTCTTGGCGAAGCTGTCGACGATGAGCGACGGCCCCATCACCGCGTCGAAGCGCTCCACCTTGATCGGCGGGCTGTAGTAGTCCTGCGGCCCGTTTCCGAAGATCCGCGGCATCGAGCTGATGAGCTCGAGGTACGGCAGCGGGCACTCGCTCTCGACCAGCCGGTACTCCTGATAGCTGCCGGCGAGCGTGACGACGTTCTCCATCTGCGGGGCGACCCGCGGCGCCGAAGCTCCGAGCTCGGTGCCGAAGTAGAGGAACTTCGTCGGCACGTCGCCCGTGTAGGCGCCGAGCCGAACCTCGTTGAAGGTCGTGCCGGGCTCGAGCGGCGGGAGCGGGATCGTGTAATCGAGCACCAGGGTGGTGAGCCACTCCTGGCCGAGCACCGTCGAGCGCCACGAGACGACGATCGTCGGGAACGCGCGGCCGCCGAGCAAGACGAGCCGCTCGCCCTCCTCGACGTGCTGCGGATCGGTCGAGAACTCGAAAGAATGCGCCATGACGGATGCGCGGGTCAACCCGGACCGGCAACGGGCGCGGATGGTAGCAACCGAGCCCGCCGATCGGCAACTAGTGCGGCGAGTCCGGGTGCATCAAATCGCGGCGCTGGGCGGCGAAGGCGCTGGGCGGCGAAGGCGCTGGCGGCGCAGGCGCTGGGCGGCGCAGGCGCTGGGTGGCGCGGGAACCGTCGCTGATGACGCCGTCGCCTGAAGAGCTACTTCGGATCGTCGACGGGCGTCGTGCCGATGTTGCCCGGATCGGCGGTCCACCGGAAGTTGTCGATGAGGACCGTCGAGTCGAGCGCGGCGTCGCCAGTGTCCCAGATCGCGAAGCGGATCGAGAACTGCTCGCCCGGGTTCACCGGCGCCGTCGTCGCGAGCCAGCCGGTCGAGCCCGAGTCGCCCCACTCGTTGAAGCCCGTACCCGCCATGAAGCCCGCGCCGTTCGGGCAGTACGGGCTCGGGGCCGCCGGACACGCGCCGCCGCCGAAGACGCAAAACTCGCCGAACGTGCTCTTGAGCGCCGGATCGCAGTGATCGAAGAGCGCGATGTTGACGCTGACGGGGTTCTTCTTGCTGTCGAACGAGATGTTGCCGTTGATGGCGCCCATCGGCGGCGGCGTGACGAGGGCGATGAACTGATCGTTAAAGTCGGTGCAGACCCACTCGGCGTACTCGAACGACATGAACGCGAAGTCGAACGAGTAGGCCTTGGCGTTCTGCGGCGCCTTGAGCGCGACCTCGAGCGCGACGTCGTCGTTGATGTCGGTCCCACCGAGGCAACCCGCGACGTCTTGCGGAAAGCCCGGCGGCGGAGCGCCCTGGCCCGACGTGTTGCACGTCATCGAGCCGCAGGCGTCGGGCGCGGAGGCGTCGCGCGCGTTGCCGCTCGACAAGACGAGCAGGCTGCTGCCAGCCTGCGGCTTGCCGGCGGTGCCGAAGGCCGGGAGCAGGCCCGCGCCGAGGCCGGGGCTCGCGGGTCCGCCGCCGGCGCGCACGTAGCTCGCCGACACGACGCCCCAGCTCGTGCCGTCCGACTTCTGGCAGAGCTCGATCGCTTTCGCGGCGTTCAGCGGATCGGCGTCGCCGGGCGCGAGCCCCTGGTCGCACGTCTCGACCTCGTCCACCTGGCCGTCGCAGTCCTCGTCGCTCGTCGGACCTCCCGGCACCGTGGGAACCTCGACGGCGCCCGGGCCCGAGTTCGCGTCGCAGTCGTTGCAGTCGCCGGTCGACTCCGAGAAGCCGTCGCCGTCGTCGTCGAGGTTCGGATCGGTCGTGCAGTTCGTGCCGGAGGACGTCGAGTTTGTCGTCGTGAGGTCGATGCCGCCGCCGCCGGGGCCGGCGCCGCTCGGATCGTCGGCGTCGTCGGTGAGCGAAGACCTCTTGGTGGCGGAGCACGCGAAGTTCATCACCGGCACGGTGACGGCGAGGGCGAGGGCGAGGTGTAGCGTGCGCATCTGAGTCTCCGGGGCGCGTAGCTACACGAGCGGCGCGGGCCGTCGCGGGTACGCGACGTCGAGAGTTACCACACGTCACGGCGCGGTGTCGCCGCCGTTGTCGAACGACGGGCGCACGAATGGCACGCTCGCTGCACCGCGAACGCGCATGCACTCGGCGCTTCGCGCGCGCCTCGCTGCACGAGCCGCCGCCGCGTGCCTGCTCGCCTCGGTGCTCGGCTCGACGGGTGCTTGCGCGCCGACGTCTCCGGCGAGAAGCGCGACGAGCGCGCCGAAGAAGCGGCTCGCTTGGAAGGAGTCGTGGCGCCCGTTTCAGCTCGGCGACTACGTGTGGACCGCGGCCGTGCTCGCCGGCTACCTGTCGCTCGAGCTGCGACCGGCGGCGCCCGTAGCCAAGTGGCGCGGGCCCATCCTCTTCGACGCGAAGGCGCAGCGCGCGCTCGCGGCCGACACGCGCGACGAGCGCTTGCGCTGGGCGAAGACGAGCGACTGGGGGTGGCGCATCAACGGCGTCTCCGCGTGGGCGACGCCCCTCATCGTGCCGCTGTTCGAGGGGCTCGACTGGCGCCTCTCGTGGCAGCTCGTGATGATGAACGCGCAGAGCTACGGCTTCACGGGGCTCGTCACGCGCTCGGGCCACGTCTTCGTCGGGCGCGAGCGACCCAACACCGAGGTGTGCAACGCCTCCAACGGAAGCAGCGCGAGCGTCTTGTGCTTCGGCGGCGAGAACGCGAGCTTTCCGAGCGGACACGCGTCGGGCGCGTTCACCGGCGCGGGCCTCTCGTGCGTGCACCACCTCGAGCTCGGGCTCTTCGGTCACGTCGCGGCGGACGCGAGCTGGTGCGCGGCGTTGCTCGGTCTGGCCACGTTCACCGGGCTCGGTCGCAACGTCGCCGACTTCCACTACATGAGCGACACGCTCCTCGGTGCGGCGCTCGGTTTGGCGAGCGGCGTCGGCGGGCCGCTCTTGTTTCACTACGGGCTCGGCGACAGCGAGCTCGCGGCACCGAGTCGTGCGGGGTGGACGATCGTGCCTCTCGACAGCGGGATCGGGCTCTCGCTCGTCGGCACGATGTAGCTTGCGCGCGATCGCACGATCGAGGCGCGTGCGCACGATCGAGGCGCGTTCGCCTGGTGCGCGCGATCGCACGGTCGAGGCGCGTGCGCGCGCGATCGCTGGAAGCTCCGTGCCGTTATCACCGTTCGGGGCCCATGCCTCCGACGCCGTCGTCGCCGCCCTCGCCTTCTTCGGCTTCGAGCGGCAAGAGCGGCAACATGCCCTCGACCGGCTCGCGCGGCGTGCCTGTGTCGGGCTGCCCCGGCCCGGGCGTCCGTGCGCCCAGGTCCTCGGCCCCGCGCGGCGCGCGAAGCTCACTCTCGATGGGCGCAATGCGGTGGCGGTCGAGCTCGGCCGGCGTGGTCGTGAGGCGCACGCTCAAGAACGCGATCACGGCGGCGAGCGCCGCCCCCAGCGCCGCGAAGCCCCACGTGGTCCACGCGGTGTTCATCGGGACGTGATAACCGCCGTGCTCGACGCGCGCGCCCATGGGACTCTCCTCGTGGCCGATGGTGACGGCCACTGCGCGGACGATTTGCAAGCCCCGCGCCGGGTGACTCCGCGGGGCTCGAGCGGTCAGCGCGCTCATGATCGAGCGCAACGCCGAGGCTGCGCGATCAACGCCGCCGTGCGCGTCGCGTCGAGAAGAGGCCCAGCGCGGCGAGGGCGAGCGGCACGAGGCCCGCGCGCCGGCTCGGTGCCGGATCGAGGCTGCAGCCCCCACTCTCGCCAACGCTGCTCGTCGCATCGTCGCCGCCGCTCGTGGTGACGCCGCTCGTCGCGCCGCTCGAAGAGCTGCTGCCGCTCGTCGCCGCGTCGCCGCCACCCGAGCCGCTCATGCCCGTCGTCGTCGCGCCCGTGGTCGAGGGATCGCCGCCCGCGCCGCCGGCGCCGCTCGTCGTGGTCGTGGTCGTGACGCCACCGCCCGCGCCGCTCGTCGTGGTCGTCGCGCCGCTCGAGGAGCTGCTGCCGCTGCCGGAGCCGCTCGAGGACGTGGTGGGCTCGGGCTCGACGCCGATGAGCGCGTCGGCGAGGCCGTTGATGTACTCCTCGATGGCCGTGTAGCCCGACGGCATCGCCTTCGTGTGATCGGCGCCGTTCGTCGCGTCGAGGCCGCGCATCGACTCCCAGGCGTCGGCCATGCCGTCACCGTCGGAGTCGGCCGGCGGGCTCGCCGGCGTGAGGCCCTCGAGCAGGTTCGACGGCGCATGCACGCCCCACGCTCCGGTGCGACTCATGACCTCGCCGACGATGCGCTTCGTGACCGCATCGCGTGGGAACGCGCCGGCTTGCGCGAGCACGAGCGCACGGGCGGCCTGCGAGCTGTGCGTCTCGATGGCTTGGTAGCCCGCGACCTCCTTCGTGAAGTCGAACTCGGTCGCGGTGCGGTAGGACGCGTCCATGAAGAGATCGGCGAACGTCGGGTGCGCCGGCGGCGAAAGCCACGGGTTCTCTACGACGCCGACGAGGTCGCCCGGATCGTCGATGGCGTTGTCCGCGAGGAAGTACTTCAGCGTGCCGCTCGTGCCGCCGTTCTCGTCGTCGAAGTAGAACGGATAGAGGTTGTCGTTCGGACCCTGGATGTATGTATTGCCGACGATGTTGAAGTGCCCGCTCGCGGGGTTGTGGTGCACGAAGCCGTGGCGCACGTTGTAGACGACGTTGTTGCGGACCTCGGCGGGACCGTTGGCGAGCGCGGGGCAGCGGTTCTTGTGGTGCGCGAACAGGTTGTGGTGGATCGCCGCGCGCGCGCCGTCGGGGCCGTTGATGAGGCCGTAGTTGTGCACGCCCTCGGGGTGGCCGCTCGTCGCGCTCTCTTCGATGGTGCTGTGCTGCACCGTGACGTCCTCGGCCTCGTAGAGATCGATGTTCTCGTCCACGCCCCACGACACCGAGAGGTGATCGAGCATCACCTTCTTGTTGAGGGAGAACTGCACGGCGTCGAACTGGTTGCCCGCGCTGCCATCGTATTTCGGGCGCACGCGCACGTGCCGCACGATGATGTTGCCGACGGCGCTGTCGTAGTCGCCGAAGAGGCGGCCCGCGAGGGTGATGCCGGCGCCCGGCGCGGTCTGGCCGGCGAGGGTCACGTCGCCGTAGAGGACGGTCTGATCGCCCACGATGACACCGCTCACCGCGAACACGATGATGCGCGGCCCGGGCGTGGCGAGCGCCGCGGCGAGGCTGCCGGGCCCGCTCGACGCGAGCGTCGTCACCTTGATCACCTTGCCGCCGCGGCCGCCCGTCGCGACGGCGCCGAAGCCCTCGGCCCCCGGAAATGACGGGAGCGCCTGCGCCGTGAGTGGGGCCATGAGCCCGAGCGCGATGCTGAACGCAAACCAACCAGTGACACGCTTCGTCGTGAGCATGATCCTCGCCTCCTCGGGCTCGCGCAGCGCGCGTCACGATCGGTCGCGACGCGCTCGCCGCAGATGCGAGCGGGGTTGAAGTCCGCGGAGGCTAGCGAGCAAAGATCGCTCGAGCCAGGGAATTTCTGCGGGAAAACGCTTGCGAGCGGTCATGCCCGGCGTGGGCGGCGCGTGGCCCGAAGCGGCTCAGCGGCGACCGTCGACGTCGCGCCGTGCGTGCGCCGCGGCCTCTTCATTCCAGCGCGCGACCTGCTCCGCCTCGGGAGCGATGCGCGCGCGCTCTTCGAGGATGCGCCAGCGGGCCTCGAGCCGCTCCCCGCCGAAGCCGTAGCGGATGACGCCCTCGTCATCGAGCTCGACCGAGACGTTCTCGTTCGGCTCGCGCACGAGCTGCGTGAGCCAGGCGTCGGCCTCGGCGAGCGGGATCGAGAGCGCGCGGGCCGCCTCGTCGGCGGTGATGGCTCCGCCCTTGTGCTTCGCGAGCGCGTGGATCGTCTCGAGCTCTGCCGCGCGGCGACGCTCCCGCGCGCGGCGCGCGAGCGCTCGACCGCCGAGGTAGAGCCCGAGCCCTGCGGCCCAGGCCGGCACCGCGAACGCGAGCGCCAAGCCGAGCGCGCCGAGGCCGCCGGCCGCCCACAAGCCGAGCGCTTCTCCGACTCGCGCCACCGCGAAGGCGAGAATGCCGATGACG
>SYFR01000373.1 GCA_005800325.1 Myxococcales bacterium
ACGCGCCGCGCTTCGCCGTGGTCGCGGACCACGAAGAGGCTTCGCATGCGGCGCTCGCGGTGCTCGCGGAAGGTGGCAGCGCGGCGGACGCAGCGATCGCGGCCATGCTCGCGCTCGCCGTGGTCGAGCCCGCGTCGACCGGCCTCGGCGGAGGCGGCGTCGCGCTGGTTTTCGAGGCATCGACGCAGGCGACGACGTTCCTCGATTTTCGCGAGACCGCTCCCATCGGCGTGCGCGAAGCGGAGGTAGCGCCGCCCGTCGCGGAGAAGCTTCGTGGTGCGCGCGTCGGGGTGCCGGGGTTCGTCGCGGGCGTCGCCGAGCTGCACCGCCGCTTCGGAAAACGCCCGCTCGAGGAGCGCTTCGTCGCGGCCGCCGAGCTCGCGGAGCGCGGCTTCGTCGTGTCGGCGCACCTCGCTCGCGCGCTCGCGTGGCATCGCGACTGGATCCTCGCGGAGGCCGACGTGCGAGCCGCCTTTGCGCCGAGCGGGGAGGTCCTTCTTGCGGGTGAGCGCGCGCGCATGCCGACCTTTGCCGCGACGTTGAGACGCCTCGCGCCCCAGCCGAGCGCGCTCTACGCCGGCGAGCTCGCGGACGAGCTCGTGCGTACCGCGGGGGCTCACGGCAGCCGCCTCGTGCGCTCCGATCTCGCGGAATATCGGGCACTCGAGCGCACTCCACTGCGTATCGCGTGGGGCGGGGCCGACGTCGTCACCGCGCCGCCGCCGTCGGCCGGAGGGTTGCTCCTCGTCGAGACGCTGGCCATGCACGCCCCCGCCGAGCTCGCGAGCCACGGCTACGGTAGCGGCGCGTACCTGCACGTCCTGGCCGAGACGTTTCGCGGCGCCATCGCCGATCGCGTGCGTTTTCTCGGCGATCCCGCGTTCGTGAAGGTCGATCTCACGGCGCTCGTAGCGCCCGCGCGCATGCAGGCTCGGCGGGCACGCATCGAGCTCGAGCGGACGCGTCGCGCCGATCGCTTCCGGCTCGAAGAGCAGGGCACGAGCCACGTCATCGCGCGCGACTCCGAGGGCAACGTCGCCTGCGTCACGACCAGCCTGCGCGACACCTTCGGCGCGCGGGTCGTCACGGAGAGCGGCATCGTGCTCAACGACGCGCTCGCCGACTTCTCGAGCCGCCGCGTCGATCGCCGCTTTCGCGCGCTTCGCCACCCGAACCTCCCGCGAGGCGGCGCGCGGCCCGTGACGGGGATGATGCCGACCTTCGTCGTGCGCGACGGCGCGGTGCAGCTGGCGCTCGGCGCCAAAGGCGGCCTCGACGCGCCCACCGCGGTAACGCAGGTCCTGCTCGCGCGCCTTGCGTTCGGCCGCACCCCGCAGGGC
This sequence comes from Myxococcales bacterium, assembly GCA_005800325.1. GTDB lineage: Bacteria > Myxococcota_A > Polyangia > Polyangiales > Polyangiaceae > SYFR01. The sequence goes on from SYFR01000373.1 coordinate 1,341, forward strand.
AGCGTCGCCGAGCTGCGCGTGCGCGTGCCACCCGAGGGCGGACTGCTCCTCCCCGCCGGCGCGGACGCGGCGCTCCTCCAGGATCTGGTGCGTCGCGGCGAGAACGCGCGCGCGGATCGCTTCGACTTGAGCGCGGTGTCGCTGCTCTCGGTCGAGGGGGACGGCGCAACGCTGCGCATCGAGACGGCGCGGGAATAGCGCGGCAAATCAGAGATTCGCCACGTGGCTCGGGTCCCGGGCAAATGGCGTGGGTTGGCGGGCCGGAGCGCGCGTGGTGTAGGCTCCGCGCGATGAGCGAGCTCGTTCGCCACTCGCGGCCACCGAGCCGGGCGCGTCGACGCTGGCGTGCGCGCGCGGCGGCGGCGATGGCATGGCGCGAGGCGCGGCGAGCCAAGAAAAAGATCGTTCGCGCGCAGCGTGCACGTGAGCGCCGCGACCTCTGGCAGGACGCCAAGAACCTCCCGAACCTGCTCACGTTCTTGCGCGTGCTCATGATCCCCGCCGTGCTCGTGTTGCTCGAGCAGGCGACGCCGCGCGCCTGTTATTGGGCCGCGGTCGTCTACGCGGCGGCGGCGATCACCGACATGCTCGACGGCTGGCTCGCCCGCCGCCAAGGCCTCGTGAGCGTGCTCGGAAAGTTCCTCGATCCGCTCGCCGACAAGCTCATCGTCGCTGCCGTGCTCGTGTGGCTCGTCGGCATGGGGCGGATCCCGGAGTGGGCGGTCGTCGTGCTGCTCTCGCGCGAGATCACGATCACGGCGCTGCGCGGCGTCGCGTCGAGCGAGGGCCTCATCATCGCGGCCGGCGACGGCGGCAAGCTCAAGACGGCGCTGCAAATGGTCGGCATCATTTGCCTCATCGTCGGCTACCCCTACGACTTTTCCCTCGTCGTCTATGACTTTGGCAGCATTGACTTCACGCACGTCGGGCGCCTGCTCGTGTACCTGTCGATCGTCTTCTCGCTCACCAGCGCCGCGAGCTACATGCAGCTCTTCGCGCAGGCCATCGACAAGAAGAACCGCGAAGACGCGCACGGTGCCAGCTGAGCCACCCGAAAAGCCGTGCCTCGGGCCAGCGCTGATCGTCCGCGCCCGTGGCTGCGCCATGCCGCATCTGCTAGACGGTGCGCGATGAACGGCCTCGTTCGCTCCTCGCTGCGATCCTTCGTTGCCTCCGTCACCGTCGCGCTCGCTGCCGTCGCCTGCAGCCAACAAGGCGAAGGCGCGCGCTGCGACCTCGCCGCTGGCACGAGTGGCCAGGAATCGGACTGCGCCGACGGGCTCGTGTGCACGGACGCGACCGCGCTCGAGTTCCCGAAGACCTCGCTGTGCTGTCCGGCCGACGGCACCTTCACGACGCCGGGCTGCACGCCGAAGGGCGCGGGCGGAGCGACGACCAGCACGACGACCACCAGCACGACCGCGACAACGACCGTGACCGGCACTGGCGCTGGCGGCACTGGCGCTGGCGGCACCGGAGGCGGCGGCACTGGCGCTGGCGGCACTGGCACTGGCACTGGCGGCAGCGGCACTGGCGCTGGCGGTTCTGGCACTGGCACTGGCGCTGGCACTGGCGGGGGCTGACCATGAGCACGCTTCCCCTCTGGCTGCAGGAGCTCCTCCCGATCGCCATGCTCCTCGGGGTCGTGGCGATCGTCCTCGCTCGCGTGCCACGCGCCGAGGGGATCTCGCATTCGCCCGCATTTCTACGGCGCCGCGTCTTCAACTGGCTCCCGCTCGGGCTGCTCTACGCGATGCTCTACTTCGGGCGGTACAACCTGAAGGTCAGCCAGAGCGCGTTCGGCGACATCCGCGTCGACGACGTGCCGCTCATGACGAACCAAGGGTTCGCCACGATCTTTCTCTATGGCACGCTCGTCTACGGCGGCTCGTTCCTTTTCAATGGGCCGCTCACCGATCGCATCGGCGGCAAGCGCGCCATCCTCATCAGCGGTGCCGGCGCCGCGGCGATGAACGCGCTGATGGGCGCGGTCACCTGGTCGGCGCTCCACGACGGTCCCGGCGCCGAGTTCGCGCGCCACAACCTCACGGCGATCTTCTCCGTCCTCTACGCCGTGAACATGTACTTCCAGAGCTTCGGCGCGGTCGCCATCGTGAAGGTGAATACGCCGTGGTTTCACCTGCGCGAGCGCGGCGTCATCGGCGCCATCTTCGGCATCCTCATCTCGCTCGGGCTCTATTTCGCGTTCGACTGGAGTAAGCTCCTCTTGACGCTGTTCCGCGCCGATTTCCGCGGCGCCGAGATCGCCCGGGTCGACCTCGTGTTCTTCGTGCCCGCGCTCTTCCTCGTGCTCTTGTGGCTCGCGGTCGCGAGCCAGGTGAAGGACACGCCCAAGGACGCGGGCTTCGCCGACTTCGACACGGCGGACGCTACGAGCGCGCTCGGGACCGGCGAGCGCATGGGCTCGCTCCAGGTCTTTCGGCTGATGGTGAAGAGCCCAGTCATCATGACCATCGCGTGCGTGGAGTTCTGCAGCGGCTACCTGCGCCAGGCGATCATGCAGTGGTACGGCTCGTTCGCGAAGCAGACCGACACCGTGCTGCACCTGAAGAGCGGCTTCGTGAATGCGCACTGGGGGATGCTGCTCTGCTGCGCGGGGATCCTCGGCGGTGTCGTCGCGGGGCTCATCTCGGATCGCGTGTTCCAGTCGCGGCGCGGCCCGGTCGCGGGGATCCTCTACGCGGCGATGCTCGCGGGCTCCCTGGTCCTCACCCTCGCGTACAAGACGCCCGCCGTAGGCTGGATCGTCGTCGCCATGAGCATGTGCGTCATCGGCGTGCACGGCATGCTGTCGGGCACGGCGAGCATGGACTTTGGCGGCAAGCAGAACGTCGGCGTCGTCGTCGGCATCATCGACGGCTTCGTCTATGCCGGCACGGCGCTCATGTCGCTCGTCTACGGCGCGCTCCTCCCCGATGACACCGACAAGGCCGCCGCGGCGAACCCCGACAACTGGCTCGCGTGGCCTCTCGCGATGATCCCGGTGGCGCTCGTCGGCCTCTTGCTCGCGCTGCGCGTCTGGAACGCGAAACCCCAGGCCAAAAAGGCCGCCGAGCCCGCGCCCGCCGAAGCGGCGTGAGTCATTTCAGGTATCGTGGAGGGGGAGCCCGCCATGAGACCTCGATGCGCCTCGAGAACGCTCGTCTTCGCGGTGAGCGCGACGCTCGGGTGGGTGAGCGCGTGCGGGATCCGCGGGCCTAGCGACGGCAGCGGAGGCGCGGGCGGCGCGTCCTCGTTTTCGAGCGCAGGTGGCGCAACGAGCTCGACGGCCGCTGCGCCCGAGGGAGGGCAGGGCGGTGTGGCGACGGCACCGCTGCCGCCGACGTTCGAGGTCACCGGAGTCGTGGTCGATCAGGACGGCGCGCTGGTCGACGGCGCGCTCGTGTTGCAGGCAGGCCGCTCCGCCGAGCCGACGTTTTCGACCGGAAAAGACGGCGTTTTTGCGATTACGATGCTCTACGCCGGGGTCGGCACGCCGACGGTCGTCGCGAGCAAGGTCGGCTATCGCACGCACGGCGTCGAGTTTCTCACGCCTCCGCTCGGCCCGCTCACGCTCACGTTGCGCCGCGCGGCGCCGCCCGACAACGTGAGCTACGCGTACGGCGAGCCAGGCCACGGCGACGATCCGAGCACGAAGTATTGCGGCCACTGCCACATGAACTTCGCGCACGACTTTCAAGAGTCGAAGCACGCGGCGGCCGCCGAGGATCCGTTCGTTCAAGATCTCTACGCCGGCGTGAGCCACGCCCTCCTCACCGAAGCAGCGTGCGGCGCAAAGGGCGGAGACTGGAGGAGCGGCACCGTGCCCGGCAGCCCCGGCACGAGCGCGGCGCGCTGCTACATCGCGCGCGGCGTGCTGCCGGACTTGAACCCGGCGTGCGCCAAGGGCCCGCTCGCGTGCGACGACCCGGCGCTGTCACCGTCGCTCGCGCCCACGTCGTTCGGCGCCTGCGCGGACTGCCACGCACCGGGAATGAGCGGAAAAGCGGGCGATCGCGATCTGCTCGAGGCCGAAGGCGTGGGCTACGTCGACGGCGTGCACTGCGATTTCTGCCACAAGGTCGCCGACGTCGACCTCGCCCTCCAGCCGGGCGCCGGCAAGCGCCTCAAGGTGCAGCGCCCGAGCGAGACGCACGACGGCACGCCGGTCGGGAAGCTCCGCGCGGTGATGTTCGGCCCGCTCCTCGACGTGCCGAACCCCTTCATGGGCGGCAGCTACCAGCCGCTCTTCTCGACCGCGACGTTCTGCGCCGGGTGCCACGAGCAGACGCAGCCGGCGCTCTTGCCGGGGCAGTCGCTCGCGCCGCGCTTCGCGAGCGGCTTGCCGACGCACTCGACCTATTCGGAGTGGATCGCCGGGCCCTACGACGACGCGGGCGTGCCTTGCCAGCATTGCCATATGCCGAAGAGCCTCGCGCTCGACTCGGCGACGGAGCTCGGCACCGCGGAGACGGCCTCGATCACCTTCGGGTTCCCGCGGCCGTCCACGCAGCTGCGACGCCACATCTTTCGCGGGCCGCTCGAGGGCTCGCCGCGGCTCATCGACGGCGCGCTCGTCACCGTCATCAAGCCGACGATCGAGGAGGGCGAGCTCGTCGCGACCATCACCATCGGCAATGGCGGCTGCGGCCACGCCGTCCCCACGGGCGAGCCCATGCGCGCCCTCGTCCTCGTGGTCGAGGCGAGCTGCAACGGCGCGGCGCTCACGCCGAGCGGCGGGAGCACCATCGACGACGTCGGCGGCGTGCGGGCGCGTGGCGTCGTGGGGGTCGACGCGTCGCTCGCCGCGAAGACGCTCACTTGGCCGGCGGCCGCGAAGGTCGGCAAGGCTGGCAACGTCGTCCGCGTCGTGCGCGCGACCGGCGCGTTTCACGACTATGTGGGCGTCGGCGCGTTCGCGTCGCTCACTGCCGCGGAGAAGGGCGTGCCGATCCTCGAGCCGAAGGGCAGCGCGCTCGTCACGGGCACGAGCGGCGACACGCTGAGCTTGGCCGCGCCGCTCGCAGCCGCGGCCGGCGACATCCTCTACCTCGGCGACGAGAGCTCGAACCTCGTCGATGGCGGCCCCGCGCGCGCGCTCGCCGGCCTCTCTGGCTACACCTTCGCGCGCGTGCTCGTCGATGCGGACGGCGTGCGCCAGGTCCCGCACTACCGCGCCGTCGACATCGCCAGCGACAACCGCATCCAGCCCGGCAAGCCGCAGACCACCTCTCACCGCTTCGCGCTCGCCGGCTGCTCGGGAACGAACGCGACGGTCGCGCTCGAGGTGCTCTATCGGCCGATCCCGCTGGCCCTCGCCGAGCCGCGCGGCTGGCCCGCGTTCGACTTCGTCATCGCGACTGACCAAGAGCAACTCGCGGTCCCGTAGGCGATGGTGTGAAACGGCGAGCGGGATTGGCTCCCTCGACCCGCGCAGCGCGCGCAGCGGGGGGAGGGCCGGGGCGGGGGGGGCGAGGATGGCCGCTGCGGGGGAGGGAGCGGTGACATCGGCGCTAGCCGCCTGATTCGGCTTGCCAATCAAAAGTTGTCAGACTAGTTAGACGGACAACCGCCGTGGCAGACACCACCGGAGAAGTGCGCCGCGTCGCCGACGTCCTCTTGGGGCGCATCCTCGACGGCTCCTATCCGGCGGGGCTCCGCCTGCCGGCCGAGACGGAGCTCGCCGCGACGCTCGAGTGCGGGCGCAGCACGGTGCGAGAGGCGCTGCGGCACCTCAAAGATCAGGGCCTCTTGAAGAGCCGCCGCGGCTCGGGCGCGCTCGTGCTCGACTTTCGTCGCGAAGGGACGCCCGCGCTCCTGCCCGCCTACGTTCGCCTCGGCCGCTTCGACGTCGCCCCCGCCGTCTTGGCGCGCGAGCTCTTGAGCCTGCGCACGACGATGGCCTGCGAGGCGGTGCGGCTCGCGGCCCGCTACGCCGACGACGAGGCGCTCCAAGAGGCACGCGCTCACCTCGCCCGCGCCCCCGCGCTCGAGGGCGATCCGGCGGCCCACGCCAAGAACGAGCTCGAGATGTTTCGCGCGCTCGTCCTGGCGAGCGGCATGTGGCCCGCGGCGTGGATGGTCAACGCGTTCTGGGCGCCGCTCCGCGAGCTCAATGGCACGCTCGCGCCGGCGCTGGGTGCGGTGAAGCCGCGCTTTCAATCCACGATGGAGCGGCTGCTGCGGCTCATCGCGGCCCGCGACGAAGAGGCCGCGCTCGCCCACGTTCGCACCTGGTTCGTCGGCGTGGATCGCGAGCTCGTGCGGCTGATCGAACAGCTCTCCGGCGCTGTCCTTGCGCCGACGCCATTGGCTCGAAGTCCGCGCAAACCGAACAGGGAGGCTCGCAAATCATGATGGTCGCCTTGGCGCTCGTCGCCGCCGTGCTCGCCGCGTGGTGCCTCCACGAGCTCGAAGACTATCCGCCGGTGGCGATCGCCGGCTCGAGCCTCGGTGCGCGTGAAGAGGCGCTCGTGCGCGCGGTCGCGGACGCCTTCTTTCCTCCCGGCGGCGCCATCCCCGTCAGCGGCAACGCCGCGGGGGTGCCCGAGTATCTCAGCGCCTATCTCCATCGCAGCGCCGGCGCGCAGCGCTTCATGATTCGCCTCTTGCTCGCCTTCCTCGAGTTTCAGCCGTTCCTCTTCGGGCCACGGCGCGCGCGCTTCACGCGCCTCTCGCAAGCCGACCGCATCCTGTCGCTCGCGGACGCCTCCACGAGTGGGCTCTACTTCCGGCGCGTGTGCTTCATCTCGATGCGCGCGCTCTTGACCATGGCCTACCTCGCCAACGCGGAGGTGGCGCGCTGCATGCGGCTCGAGGACAACCCCGATCCGTTCGGCATCGGCGACCGCATCTTCGAGCGCGACCCGCGCGAGGTGTTGGCATGAGCGCGCTCGGGATGCTGCCCACGGCCCAGGATCCACACGAAGGGGTGTTCGCGCCGGCGGATTACCGCGGACAGGTGCGCGCCTCGTGCGACGTCCTCGTCGTGGGCTCGGGCCCGGGCGGCGCCGTCGTCGCCAAGGAGCTCGCCGAGGCCGGGCGCGACGTCATCCTGCTCGAGGAGGGGCCGCCGATGGGACGCCGCGATTTCACGCAAGAGGCGGGCGAGGCCATGCAGCGCCTCCTTCGCGATGGCGGCTCTCGGGCGTCGCGCGGCAACCTCGTGACCCCCACGATGCAGGCGATCGTGCTCGGCGGTGGCTCGGTCATCAACTCGGCGATCTGCGCGCGCCCGCCGGCGTGGATCTTCGACAAGTGGGGCGAGCGCACCGGCACGACGCTCACCCTCGATGAGCTCGCGCCGCATTTCGATCGGGTCGAGGCGCAGCTCGGCGTCGCGCCCACTCCGGACGAGGTGCAAGGGGAGCGGAATCAGCGCTTCCGCCAGGGCTGCGAGGCGCTCGGGATGTCGTGCGAGCCGACGTGGCGCAACGTGCGCGGCTGCCGCGGCTCGGGGGAGTGCTTCACCGGGTGCCGCAACGGCGCGAAGAAGTCGGTCGACATCTCCTACGTGCCCGCGGCCATTCGCGCCGGGGCTCGCGTCTATACGGGAATTCGCGTCGAGACGGTGCTCGCGCACGGCCGGCGTGCGCACGGCGTCCGCGGAACGATCGTCGAGCCACTGACGGGCCGCGAGCTCGGGATTGCCCAGTTCGACGCGAAGCTCGTCGTGCTGGCGGCCGGCTGCATGGCGACTCCGGTCATCCTGAAGCACAGCGGGATCGCCGACTCGAGCGGGCTCGTGGGGCAGGACCTGCGATTTCACCCCGGCCTCGCCATCATGGCAGAGTTCGCCGAGCCCATCGATCCGTGGAAGGGCGCGACGCAGGGCTATCACAGCCTTCAGCACCTCAAAGAGGGACTCAAGTTCGAGGTGTTGTGGTCGCCGCCGGCGATCCTCGCGACCCGCATGCCGGGGCTCGGGACCGACTACCAAGATCACCTGCTGCGCTATGGGCATATCGCGCCGTTCGACGTCATCTGCGCGGCCGACCACTCGAGCGGCTCCGTGCGCGCGCTGCCAGGCACGATGAGCCCGGACATTCGCTACACCTTCGATCAGCGCGACGTCGAACTGATGCAGAAGGGGCTCGGGATCCTCTCGGACATCTGCTGGGCCGCGGGCGCCGAGGCCGTCCTGCCGGGCTTGAATGGAATGCCCGAGATCCTCCGCTCGCGAGAAGAGGCCGAGATCATCCGCAAGCAGCCGCTGCGCGCGAGCGACACCATCGCCGCGTCGAACCACGCCTTCTGCACGACGCGCATGTCTCCCGACGCGCGCCGCGGCGTCGTGGACGAGGACGGGCGCTGCCACGATCTCGACAACGTCTACGTCGCCGACACCGGGATCTTCGCCGCGAGCCCCGGGGTCAATCCCATGCTGCTGTGCATGGCGCTCGCCGATCGCATCGCGGGCAAGATCGCAACGCGCCCGCTCTGAGTCCCGCGCTCTCTGTCCCGCGCTCTCTGTCCCGCGCTCTGAGTCCCGCGCTCTCTGTCCCGCGCTCTCTGTCCCGCGCTCTCTGTCCCGCGCCCGCGCGCAGCCACACTACGCACCAAGTCGGGCCGCCGCCGCAGTCGGTGAAGGTGAGGCTCGTCGTGAAGCGGAAGCTCGAGCCGGTGAGGTGTCGCTCGGCAAAGAAGAAGTCGAGCGGATAGTTCTTGCCCAGCTCGTGCCCAAGCGCCGCCACGCTGGCGTCGAGATCGACCGTGCCCTCGAGCGGGCCTGTCGTGGCCCTTCGCGGCCCCCACGTCGTGGCCTCGCGCGAGGCAGCGCGGCGGTGTAGCCTCACGCGCCGTGAGCGACGTGCTCGTGCCGTTCGTCTTCGCCCTGCGCGAGCGCAAGCTGCGGGTCGGCCCGACTGAGCTCGGGGCGCTGGCGCGGGCGGTCGCCATGGGGCTGCACGAGAGCTCGCTCGACGGATTTTATTTCGTGGCGCGCTCGCTGTTCGTGCACCGCGAGAGCGAGCTCGATCTCTTCGACGAGACGTTTGCGGCCTATTTTCGGGGGATCGAGGCGACGCGCGTGACGCTCCTCGGCGAGCTCGACGAGTGGCTCGCCGATCCCGCGAAGCTTGCCTTCTTGTCGGAGGAGCAGCGCGCGCTCTTGAAGTCGCTCGATCTCGAGGAGCTGCGGCGGCTCTTCGAGGAGCGGATGCGCGAGCAGAAGGAGCGCCACCAGGGCGGCAGCAAG
>SYFR01000374.1 GCA_005800325.1 Myxococcales bacterium
CCTGCGCCCGACACTTCGCCTGCGCCCGACACTTCGCCTGCGCCCGACACTTCGCCTGCGCCCGACACTTCGCCTGCGCCCGAGTTGCCACGCTCGGCGCGTTGAGGTCCAATTCGCGCTCCGCGCGGCCGGCCCTCGCTTCGCCCGCACGAGTCCATGCCCATGAACGCCAACGCCAAGACTCCGCGCACCGCTACCGTTCAACGCACGACGAAGGAGACGCGCATCGCGCTGTCCCTCTCGCTCGACGGCGCTGGCACGAGCAGCCTCGACACCGGCATCGGCTTTCTCGATCACATGCTGACGACGCTCGCCAAGCACGCGCGCTTCGATCTCGAGCTCTCGTGCCGGGGCGATCTCGAGGTCGACGATCACCACACGAGCGAGGACTGCGCGCTCGCCCTCGGTCAGGCGCTCGACCAGGCGCTCGGCGATCGCCGCGGCATCGTGCGCTTTGGCCACGCCTATGCCCCGCTCGACGAGGCGCTCGCGCGGGCCGTCGTCGACCTCTCCGGGCGACCGTGGCCCGAAGTCGAGCTCGGCCTGCGGCGCGAAAAGCTCGGCGCGCTCTCGTGCGAGTGCGTCGCCCACGTGTTTCAATCGCTCGCGATGGCGTCCCGCGCCGCGATCCACGTCGACGTGCTCAAGGGCGACAACGATCACCACCGCGCCGAGGCCGCGTTCAAGGCGCTCGCGCTCGCGCTGCGGCACGCGGTCAGCATCGAGGGCGGCGACGTGCCGAGCACGAAGGGCGTCCTTTGACGGAGAAGTCGGCAGGGCTCGTGGTCGTCGACACGGGCACCGCGAACCTCGCCTCGATGCTCGCCGCGCTGAAGAGGCTCGGACAGTCGCCAGAGCTCACCTCTGACCCCGTGGCCCTGGCCGAGGCGAGATTGGCAGTCTTGCCGGGCGTCGGCGCGTTCGGTCAAGCCATGAGTCGACTCGCGGCGCTCGGCCTCGAAGATGCCATTCGGGCGCGCATCGCAGAGGGTCGACCGCTCTTGTGCGTGTGCCTTGGCCTGCAGGTGCTGTGCACGGCGAGCGAGGAAAGTCCCGGGATTTACGGCATTTGCGCGATCGACGCCAGGGTGCGGAGGTTCGCCGATCGGCCGGGCCTCGTCGTCCCGCAGCTCGGCTGGAACCTCGTCGCGCCGCTCGCCGACTCGAGGCTCATCGAGCCGGGATATGCCTATTACGCCAACTCCTACCGACTCGAGGCGATCCCCGAGGGATATACCGGGGCAACGAGCGATCATGGTGGTCAGTTCGTGGCGGCGCTCGAGCGCGGGCCGCTCCTTGCTTGCCAGTTCCATCCCGAGCTCAGCGGCGCTTATGGCCACGAGCTGCTCGGTCGTTGGCTCGCGAGGGCGCGCGCATGCTGACCCTGCGCGTCATCCCGTGCCTCGACGTCGACGCCGGACGCGTCGTCAAGGGCGTGCGCTTCAGCGGTCTCCGCGACGCCGGCGATCCGGCCGAGCGCGCGCGCGCCTACGAAGCGCAGGGCGCCGACGAGCTCGTCGTGCTCGACGTGTCCGCGACCCCCGAGGGCCGCAGCAACGCGACCGACACCGTGCGCCGCGTGCGCGAGGTGCTGGGGATCCCGCTCACCGTGGGCGGCGGCGTGCGCTCGGTCGACGACGCGCGGCGACTGCTCGAAGCAGGGGCCGACAAGGTCGCGAGCAACACGCAGGCGGCCGTCGATCCGCCGCTCATCGACCGGCTCGCGACGACCTTCGGCAGCCAGTGCACCGTCCTCGCGCTCGACGCTGCCAAGCGGCAAGACGGCGATGGCTGGGAGCTCGTGGTGCGGTCGGGTAAGGAGCGCACGGGCCGCTGCGCCGTGGCGTGGGCGCGCGAGGCGGCGGCGCGCGGCGCGGGGGAGATCGTGCTCACGAGCTGGGACCGCGACGGCACGCGCGCGGGCTACGACACCGAGCTCATCCAGGCTGTCGCGAGCAGCGTGCGCATCCCGATCGTCGCCTCCGGAGGCGCGGCCCACGGGGAGCACATGATCGCTGCGGTGCGCGCCGGCGCGAGCGCCGTCCTGGCGGCGTCGATCCTCCACGACGGCGAGACCACGGTCCTCGACTTGAAGCGCGCGCTCGCGGCGGCGGAGCTCCCGGTGCGAACATGATCATCCCCGCGATCGATCGGATGGGCGGGCTCGCCGCCGCGGCGGAGCTCCCGGTGCGAACATGATCATCCCCGCGATCAATCGGATGGACGGGCTCGCCGCCGCGGCGGAGCTCCCGGTGCGAACATGATCATCCCCTCGATCGATCTGATGGGCGGGCAGACGGTGCAGCTCGTCGGTGGCCAGGAGAAGGCGCTCGACGCCGGCGATCCGGTGCCGATCGCCGAGCGCTTCGGGCTCGTCGGCGAGCTGGCGCTCATCGATCTCGATGCCGCGATCGGGACCGGCGACAATCGCGCCCTCGTCGAGCGGGTCTGCCGCGTCGCGCGGTGCCGCGTGGGCGGCGGCCTCCGCAGCGTCGCGCGGGCCACCGAGGCCCTCGATGCCGGCGCCGAGAAGATCATCCTCGGCACTGCCGCGCGGCCCGAGCTGCTCGCGAAGCTGCCAAAATCGCGCCTCATCGCCGCGCTCGACGCGAAGGACGGCAAGGTCGTCGTCGAGGGCTGGCGCAAGGAGACGGGCGACACCATCGCCGAGCGGATGCGCGAGCTGCGCGACCTCGTCAGCGGGTTCCTCGTGACCTTCGTCGAGCGCGAGGGACGCCTGCAGGGCACCGACATGGCGCGCGTGCAGGAGCTACGCGACGCGGCCGGCGACGCGCGGCTCACGATCGCGGGGGGCGTTACGACCGTCGAGGAGATCGCCGAGCTCGACAAGCTCGGGGTCGACGCGCAGGTCGGCATGGCGCTCTACACCGGACGCATGGACCTCGCGGAGGCCTTCGCCGCGCCGCTCGTGAGCGATCGCGCAGACGGGCTCTTCGCCACGGTCGTCGTCGACGAGCACGGCCGCGCGCTCGGACAGTGTTGGTCGAGCCGCGAGAGCCTGACCGAAGCGCTGCGCACGAAGACGGGCGTCTACCACTCGCGCAAGCGCGGCCTCTGGCGCAAGGGCGCCTCGAGCGGAGCCACTCAAGCCTTGCTGCGTGTCGATCTCGACTGCGATCGTGACGCGCTGCGCTTCACGGTGGCGCAGAACGGCCCCGGGTTTTGCCACACCGGTGACAAGACCTGTTGGGGTCCGCTCGGCGGAACGCCGTCGCTCGCCGAGCTCGTGCGAGCGCGCGCCGCGGACGCTCCTCCGGGCTCGTACACCGCGCGCCTGTTTCGCGAGCCGGGGCTCTTGCAAGCGAAGCTCGTCGAAGAGGCGGGCGAGCTCGCGCGCGCGGGGACGCCCGACGAGGTGCGCGCCGAGGCGGCCGACGTCCTCTACTTCACGCTCGTCGCGATGGCGAAGGCCGGCGTCTCGCTCGCCGAGGTCGAGACCGTCCTCGATGCCCGCGCGCGCACGCTCACGCGCCGCCCGGGCGACGCGAAGCCGGCTCCGGCAGCGCCGCGCGAGCACACCGACGCGTCGAGCGAGAGCCCGCTCGCGCCGCGCGATCGAGGGGACCGAGATCCGTGAGCTCGCTGAAACTTGCCGCATTTTCCGAGCTCGACGCGCTCATCGCGCGACGGCACGCGGTCGATGACACGACCTGGGCGTCCGCCGCGCTGATCGTCGCCGACGTGCGCGCGCACGGAGACGCGGCGCTCCTTCGCTACGCGGCAGAGTACGACGGCCTCGACCGAGAGGGCCCGCTCGTCGTCCTGAAGGAGCAGCTCGAGCGCGCACTCGACGAGCTCGACGCCGAGGCGCGCGGTGTCCTCGAGCGCACGGCCGCGCGGATCCGCCGCTTCGCCGAAGCGCAGCGCAGCGCACTCCGCCCGCTCGAGCTCGCCATCGAGGGCGGCGCTGCCGGTCACGACATCGCTCCCGTCGCGCGCGCAGCTTGTTATGCCCCCGGCGGCGGCTACCCGCTGCCGTCGAGCGTGCTCATGACGGCCGTCACGGCGCGTGTCGCGGGCGTCGGTTCGGTTTGGGTCGCGAGCCCGCGCCCCACCAAGATCACGCTCGCGGCGGCGGCGCTCGCGGGCGCCGATGCGCTCCTCGCCGCGGGCGGTGCCCACGCCATCGCGGCGCTCGCCTACGGCACCGCGTCGATCCCGCGGGCGGACGTCCTCGTCGGGCCCGGAAATGCCTGGGTCACCGCGGCGAAGAAGCTCGTCAGCGGACATGTCGCGATCGACATGCTCGCGGGCCCGAGCGAGCTCGTCGTGCTCGCGGACGAGGGGGCCGATCCCGCGTTGATCGCGGCGGATTTGCTCGCGCAGGCCGAGCACGCGCTCGACGCCCTGCCGATCCTCGTGACGACGACACGCGCGCACGCCGAGGCCGTGAACGAAGCGCTCGCGGCGCAGCTCGACGAGCTCCCGACCAGGGCCATCGCCGCGCGCTCGCTCGCCAATGGCTTCGCGCTCGTGTGCACGCCGGAAGAGGGCATCGTCGCCTGCGACCGGCTCGCGCCCGAGCACCTCGAGGTGATGACGAGCGACGCGAACGAGCGCAGCAAGGCCCTCTCGCACTACGGCGCGCTGTTCATCGGCCACGGCTCGGCCGAGGAGCTCGGCGACTACGGCGCGGGCCCGAACAACGTGCTGCCGACGGGCGGGACGGCTCGCCATACGGGCGGCCTCTCGGTGCTGACGTTCCTGCGCGTGCGAACCTACTTGCGCATCGACGAGCCCGAAGGTCGACGAGCGCTCGCTCGCGATGCCGCCGCGCTCGCTCGCCTCGAAGGCCTCGAGGCCCACGCGCGCGCCGCCGATCGTCGCGCCTGAGCAGGGTCGCGGTGCTTCGGCTTCGCCCCGCCCTGCGCCGTCTCGGCGTCCGATGCGCGGCCCGGTGAGTCCCACCTGCACACGGCAGCGCTTTGATATATAGCTCCGCCCATGACGCGCCTCCGTCGCTCACTGCCTCTCTTCGCCGCCGCGGCGGTGCTCGCGCCATGCGTCGCGGGCTGCGGCTCCGACGCGACCACCGGCTTCGAGTAGCTCAGCGGGACAGG
>SYFR01000042.1 GCA_005800325.1 Myxococcales bacterium
CGGGTCCGCGGCGCGGCGGACACTGTCGCAAACGCCCGTTCCGCGCAAGCACGGACTGGCCTGCGCGCGGCCCGCGATCGCCGCGTCAGCCGCGGGTCGAGGGCGAGCCCGCGACGGCGGCGCGCACGCAGCGTCAGCCGCGGATCGAGGGCGAGCCCGCGACGGCGGCGCGCACGCGACTGTTCGCGCGCGAGATCAGCCACACGAAGGCGAGCAACGACGCGCTCAAGGCGTACGGCAGCTCCGGGCGCAGCTGATAGAGGCCGGTCCCGACGATCGGCCCGAGCGCGCGGCCGAGCCCCTGTGCCGCGCTGTTCAGCCCCGCGATCGCGCCCTGCTCTTCGTCACTCACGGCGAGCGAGGCCGCCGAGGTCACGCCTGGGACGATGAGGCCCTGCCCGAAGCCCTGCAGCGCGAGCGAGAGCGAGAGCGGCACGAAGCCGTGCGCAAACATGAACAACAGGAAGCCCGCGGTGCCGATCGGGAGCCCGATGCGAAGCAGCGCCGAGGGGCGTAGACGCAGCTTGCGAACGAGCAGCCCCTGGGTGAAGACGGCCACGATGCCATAGAGCACGAGCGCGAGGCCGACGTGGCGGGCCGTGTCGCGGTCGGTGAGGCCCAGCCGATCCTGGAAGTAGAAGGCGACGGTCTGCTCCATCCCGACGGCGGCGAGCGTGACGGCGAAGGCGACGGCGAGCAGCGGCAGGATGCGCGGATCGCGCGGTCCGAGGCGCGCGACGTCTCTCGGCGCCTTCCTGCGCTCGGGCTCCGGCAGGCGCCAGATCACGAACAGCGCGTTGATCGCGGCGAACAGGGACGAGGCGTACACCGGCGCGAGCAGGTGAATCGTCGAGAGCGCCGCGCCGATCCCCGGGCCGAAGATGACGCCGAGCCCGAACGCAGCGCCGATGACCGCCATGCCCGAGGTCCGGTCGTCGCGCGCGGTGACGTCGGCCACGTACGCCTGGGCCGTCGGCAGCGTCGCCGACGAGAGCGCGCCGCCCGCGAGCCGCGACGCGAGCAGCAGGAGATAGAGAGGCAGGTGCGACAGCGTGCCGGCGGTCCCGAGCTGCGCGACGATGGCGAAGGCGAGGAAGCTCAGGCCGAAACCGACGATCCCCGTCAGCATCACCGGCTTGCGGCCGATCGCCTCGCTGCGCCGCCCCCAATACGGGCTCATCACGAACTGCATGAGGGCGTACGACGCCGACAGGCTGCCGATCTGCAGCTCCGACAAGCCGAGCGAGCGCCCGAGCGGCGCCAGCACCGGAAACAGCACACTCAAGCCGAGGATGCTGTTGAAGACCGTGACGAAGAGGAGCGAGAGCGGGCTCATCGCGGCGAAGGACGCGCAACCTACACCATGCACGCGGCCCAAGGCCATCGTCCCCGCAGGCCCGCAATCCGGCGGCGTGTCGATCGCGGTTGCGGGGCGAGGCAGTGGCAGCGGATGAGCGGTGAGCGGCGAGAGTCGCGCGGTGCAATTCCTCGGCTACATCGCTGCGTTCGATGACGAACGCCACGTTGAATCACAATGTATCACTTTGTACTTGACGGCGTATCACAATGGATTACGTTGCCGGCATGGTGACGCGCAAAGAAGAGCGAGAAGCGCGGGAGCGAGCCGCGCAGAGTCAAGCCGCGGAGAGCGACGACGGCGAGGCGGCGCGTAACGAGCGGGTGCTTCACACGCGCGTACCGGCAGTGCTCGAGAAAGAGCTCAAGCGCATGGCGACCGCGCTGCGCGTGCCGGTGTCGAACGTCGTGCGCACCATCCTCTCCGACGCGGTCGACACCATCGACTCGGTGGGGGCGGCGGCCGAGGGCGAGCTGCGCGGAGTGCGCGCGCGCCTTCGGAAGCGTCTCGCGCCCGGCGGCGTCCAGGCCGCGGACGGGGCGAGCGACTCGCCCGACGTCGACGAGGCGCGTGGCCGAGCGACGCCCCCACTCGCGGGGATCGTCGGGTATCAGCCGCTCTTGCTCGCACGGCAAGAGGGCTGCTCGCTCTGCGGACGACCGATGCGCGCGGGGGAGCAAGCGTACCTCGGCATTCGCGAGAGTTTGGGCGGGGCGCGCGTGCTCCTCGACCCAGGTTGCCTGCCCACTTCCGTGGCGGGCGACGGCAATGACCACGACACTGGCAATCACACTGGCAAGGACAGGGAGACAACCGATGAAGACCAATCATGAGAACGACACGATGACCTCAGGCGCCGCGACTCACACGGCGCTGCTCGAGCGGCTCGTTGGCGACAGCGTGTCCCTCGGGCGCGTGTGGACGAGCTACGGCCTCGAGGCCGGACGCCAGGTGCTCGCGTCCACCGCCAAGACCCTCGAGCTGACCGCCGGCATGCTGGAGCGGCTCGGGCAAGAGCTCGGCGCAGAGCGGCAGGGAGCCAAGGCCAAGGCGGCCACGGGCACGACCACGGCCGAGGCCACGACCACGGGCACGGGCACGGGCACGGGCTGGTGACGCCCGCGCGCGCCGGGACGCCGGCGGGCGGGATTGCCTGGGCGATGCCGCTGACGGGAGTTTTTCAACACCCTGTCGAGCAAGCGAACGTGCGACGGCGATGGTAGAGAGCGGGCACGATGTCCGCTCCTTACGAGGCGATCGCCGTCGAGCGGCTGCGCGCCGCGGCCGAGGACGCGGCGTGGCTCGTCGCGCGGGAATATCGTCCCGACCGCGTCGCGGCCTTCGTCGCCGAGGAGCGCGGGCTCGGCGCGCTCGAGCGGGAGCTCTTGGCCGCGAGCGCGGCCGCCGGCGCGCACCATCGCCATCACATCGCGCGGGAGCTCGACGCCGACGACGCGCGGAAGCGGCCGCTGCGCGTCGAGGTCGAGAGCCTCGTAGGGACCATCGCCGCCGCGCTGCGTGAGGCCCCCATCCTCGAGAGCGTCGCGGGCGTGTGCCTCGATCCGTGCCGCGTCGCCGGCGCACTTCCCGAGCCGCTCGCGCCGTCGTGTGAGGCGCTCGCCAAGGCCCTCGCGAGCCTCGCACCCGCGCGCATCGAGCTCTACTGGGCGGCGTCGACGCATCGCGCGCTCGTCGCCGCGGCCGGTGCTGCGCTCGACAAGTGCGCCGGTAAGATCGCGCGCACGCACAAGGACGTGGCCGATCTCGCCGAGGCGCTGCGCGGCGCGACGTACGTCGTCAGCTCCGAGCCGCGCGTGCTCGACGCGTGCGGCACGTGGCTCAACGTCGCCAAGCGGGTCGTCGACGAGCTCGGCGTCGAGACGCTGACGCTCGCCACCTGAGCGCGGCGCCGAGACGCTGACGCTCGCCACCAAAGCGCGGCGCCGAGACGATGAAGCTCGCCACCTGAGCGCGGCGCCGAGACGATGAAGCTCGCCCACGGAGAGTGTCGCCCAGACGAGGAAGCGCGCCAACGGAGAGTGTCGCCGAGTCAGGGACAACGGAAATCGAGGGGCATTTCGTCGCCGTCGCCGGGCGGCGGGGTCCGAAAAATCCGTCGATTCGATGGAGTCTGTGAACTAGACTTCGCGCGACATGCGGGCGAAGGGTCGATCCCCCGAGCGGGCGGGCGCGGGCGCGACGGCGATCGTTCGCGGCTCGCGCAGAGCTGCACGTGTCGGCGCGACGGCGATCGTGCGCGGCTCGCGCGGCATGCGGGCAGAGGGGCGCGGCGCCGTGGGTGTCGGCGCGGGGCTCGTGGCGCTCGGCCTGCTCGGCGGGTGTTTCTTGGGCAACGTGCCGGTCGATGCGTGCGAGTCGGACAGCGTGTGCGTCGCCGCGTTCGGGCTCGGCAGCGAGTGCAGCGACGGCTTCTGCACCGAGCCCGGCGCGTGCTCGACCGGGCACGACTGCCGCAAGAAATTCGGCGGTGGAGCGTGCGTCGCCGAGCAGTGCGTCGACGCGCTGCCCCCCGATCCGAACGGCTATTGCGCGGTCGCCGAGCCCGCGAAGCTCGCCGGACGCGGACTCACCGGCGCCGGCTCGCCGCTCGTCGTCGGGGGGATTTTCCGGCTCGAGGACACGAGCGACAGCCCGGCGTCGAAGGGCGCGATGCTCGCGGTGCGCGAGATCAACGCCGTCAGCGGGCTCAACGAAGGCCGCGAGCTCGCGATGGTGACCTGCGACGTCGGCGGACCGATGGGCTCGCTCACCGGCGAGGAGCGCAAGGCGCGGGTCATCGCCAACATCGACTACCTCGGCGGCACCCTCGGCGTCCCGTTCATCGTCGGGCCGACGACGTCCTCGGACTCGGGTCCGGCGATCGGCCGCCTGCTCGAGCAGCGCCTGCCCACCGTGTTGATCTCTCCCTCGGCGACGAGCCCGCAGCTCGCGATCGAGCCCGACCGCCTCGACGCGCAAGATCCGTACGGGCTCTTCTGGCGCACGGCCCCCAACGACGAACTTCAGGGAGCCGCGCTCGCGACCGGAGTCGTGGGCGAATACCCCGATCCCGACCCGACCCTCAAGAAAGTCGCGGTCATCTACGTCGACAACCAATACGGCTCCGGGCTCGCGAACGTCTTCAAGACCTCTTGGGAAAAGAGCGGTGGGAAGGCCGCGCTGGTGCCGTATTCCACTCCCGGCGACTTCGTCGCGCTCGCCGCAAGCGCCGCGAACGAGAGCCCCCATGCCTTGATGCTGATCGCCGTCGACGCGCTCGACGCCGTGTCGCTCGTGCGCGAGTCGCTCGCGATCCCTGCGCTGCAGACCGTCCCGGTCTACGTGACCGACGGCTCGAAGGACGCCTCGCGCCTCCTCGACTCCGCGCTCGAGCCCGCCGTAAAAAACGCCATGTTCGCGCGCCTCTTCGGCACTGGGCCAGCGACGCCGACGGGGCCCGCGTACGACTTCTTCGCCGCGGCGCTGAAGAAGGGCTTCGGCGTCGATCCGAGCGGCTTCGCCTTCGTCGCCAACGCCTACGACGCCGCTTACATCGGCGCGATGGGAGTCGTCTACGCGTCGCGCAAGGGGACGGCGTTCGATGGCCGCGACGTCGCCGAGGGCCTGAGTCGGCTCGTGCTCGGCAGCGAGATGGTGACGATCGGCGCCAACTCGTGGGCGGCAGCGAAGAGCGCGCTCACGACCGGCGTCGAGCGCGTGGACGTCGTCGGCATCAGCGGCGAGCTCGACTTCGACGTCGCGCTCGGCGAAGCCCCGGCGCCCATCGAGGTGTGGCATCCGAGCCAGAGCCAAGCGTTGTGCAAGGGCGCGGCGCCGTGCCTCGCGTCGATCGCGGTCTTGCCGTAGCCCGCTGCCGCCCGGTGCTGGCGCGCTGGCCTCCGCGTCGGCGCGCTGCGCCGCGTCAGCCCCTTCGCCCTCGCTACGGACCGAGCTCGCCCGCGAGGCGAAGAATGCGGACCGGCACGCCGTCGTAGCGATCGTGTCCGCAATACGCGGCCATGCCGCCGAGCACCATCGCGTCGTCGAGGCTGCGGTGAAGGCTGAGCGCGAGCGACACGGGCTCCGCGCCGCACGGCCCGTCGGGTTGCGCGGGACCCTGTAGCTTCGCCGTGTAGAGCACGCCCGACGCCTCGGGGAACGCGGCGACTCTTCCATCGGCGACGAGGGGGCTCCCCGCGGGCAAGAGGCCGTGGCTCGCGGTCGTCTCGAGCGTCACGCGCAGCGAGCGTCCGTCGGCGGCGAGCTCGAGCACCACGTCGGCGCTGTCGCGCACCTCGAAGGACAGCGTGCCCGCGAGCCGCGCGGGAGGCGGCGCGGGCGCATCCCCCTCGCAGCCGAGCCCCGTGAGTGCAGTGAGTGCGGCGAGTGCGAAGGCGGCGAGGGTCGAGCCTGCCTGGTGGCGGGCGCGCAGCGATGTGTGACCCCCGGTGTCACACATGGGGCGACCGTGGCAGCGTCGACTCTCGCCGGCGGTGCGATGCGCGCTGAGCCTCGGCGCCGTCATCGCGCGAGCCTCCGCGCCACGTTGAGCCGCCGCGCCAACGCCGCCGCGTCCTCGGCGGTGCCTTCGAGCACGTGGAACACCCACGCCTGCGCCTCTCCGATGGGCGCGGTCTGGTCCTGGATGAACACGCCCGGCGCCTCGCGCGCGACCTCGGCCGCGAGGTGAACGCGCGCCATGTCCTTGACGAGATAGCGACCGCCGCCGAGTCCGAGCCAACCCGTGGGGAGCGCGAAGTGGAAGCGCTCGAAGGTGAAGGCGGCGCGCTCCACCTTGGTGACGCCGTCGTCGTCGAGCCCGAGCCCGACCTCGAAGCTTCCGTCGAGCTCCGAGGGAAATGTCACCGCGACCGTCGAGCTGCCTTCGGGCCCGAACGCGATCGTGACGCGGTGGTGCCCCGGCTCGAGGAGCTCCCATGCCTCGGTCACCGAGCGCCCGCCCGAATCGATCACGAGCGCGAGCGCAGCCGCGACGCTCTCGCCCGTGGCCGAGAGCCCATCGTCGCTGCCGGGCGTGACCGTGCCCTCGCTCGGCGCCACGACCACGCGGTCGTGTTCGAGCGCGGTCTTGCCGTCGTCGATGACCTCGCGCGCGAGCCGCAGCGCCTCGGTCAGGTGCGAGGCTCCGTACTGGATCTCGCCGCGGAACGGGTTGATCCCCGAGGCGTCGGTGACCTGCCCGAGGAACAACAGCCGCCAGGCGCCGTCGAGGCGCGCGCGCGCGTCGAGGCCAGCCGCGAGAGCTGCCGTCTCGGCGGCGACGAGCTCGCGGTGCGCCATGGCGCCGAGGGTGCGCACGTGGTTGTCGCGCTCCTGCGTGAGCCACAAACCCGAGCCGCCGAGCCAGCGCTTGATACCGCCCGTGCTCGCGGGCTGCCAGGTGCCGTCGAGGAGGGCGGGAGGCGCTGCCTTCGGGACCTTGCCGCTCACGGCCTCGACGTATTGGTCGATGGTCGCGATGCGGTAGCCCTGCCCCTCGAGCGCCTCGAGCTCGGCCTCGTAGCTCGCGAGCGCCGCCTCGTCGCGATAAAAGTACTCGACCAGGTACGGGTCGAAGTCTCCCGTCGCCAGGAGCTCGCCGTCGTCGAAGAAGGTCCAGGCGACGTCGACGGTCGTGCCGTTCACGGTCTTCTGCACGCCCTTGGCGCCGGCCAGCATGAACACGTCTCCGAACGCGTAGAGCGGCTCCGCGTCGAACTCCCCGTGCTGGTAGCTCCAGAGGTTCTTGGGCCAGACGAGCGTCCGATACCCGCGCTCTTTCATGCGCGAGGCCATCGCCGGCGCCGCCTGCCCCTCCTGGCAGAACACGGTGCGCGAGAGGGCGACGCCGTGCTGGTCGAAGGTCGCCTGCGTCAGCGCCTGCGACCGCTCCCAGTCCTCGCTCGGGAAGGCGAGGAACAGCTGATCGGAATAGTGGAAGCTGACGACATCGAGCTGTCCGCTCGTCGTGAGCGCGCGCAGCTTGTCGAGCAAGGCCGGGTGCCGAGCCGCGATAATGTCGAGCATGTAGCCCTGCATCTCGAGATCGACGCCCCACGTCGGGTGCTTCTCGTAGAGCTCGACCACGGGCAGGAAGCTCTCGACGATGATGCGATCTTCGAGCGCGTCGCCCGACAGATCGAGCGTCGGATCGGGCGTGACGAGAAACCCGGTGGTGCCGCCGGCCACGTACTGCACGTTGAAGTGAAACATGCCGAGCGCGAACTTCTCTTGTGCGCGCGCAGGCTGCGCGACGAGAGCCACGGCGAGGGCGGCGAGCGGCGGGGTCAAGAGCGCCGCGAGCTTGGGGGACGAGCGCGCCGCGAGCTTGGGGGACGAGCGCGCCGCGAGC
>SYFR01000375.1 GCA_005800325.1 Myxococcales bacterium
CCGCGGCGCCGGCGACGACGGAGCCCGGTTTCTTCATCGAGAGCGCGGACGGCAACTACAAGCTCAAGGTCGGCGGCTACGTGCAGCCGCGCTTCGCTTACACGGTCACCGACGCTGGCGACGACGAGTTCGCCTTCGCCATCGCGCGCGCACGCCTTCAGCTAAGCGGCACCGCGGTCACGCCCGATCTCGCGTATTTCCTCCACGTCGGCTGGGACACCGGCAGCGTCCCCACGCTCAAGGATGCGTGGCTCGACTACAAGTTTCACGAGGCCATGCAGCTGCGCGCCGGCCAGTTGAAGAAGCCTTTCAGCCGGCAGGCGCTCATGAGCGACACGAACCTCGAGTTCGCCGACCGCTCGCTCGTCGACGGCATCTTCGGTCCGCCGCGCGACCTCGGCGTGATGGTGCACAATGGCATCGATCGGTCGCCGAAGTTCGAATACGGCGTGGGCGTCTTCAACGGCACGGGCGACAAGCCGGTCTATACGGTCGACGTCGAGAGCACCCCGCAAAAGCTCACGGCCACGACCACGCCGAAGCAGCTGAGCCCCACGGTCGCCGCGCGCGTCGGCTACAACCACGGCGCGGTGAAGGCCTACAGCGAGGCCGATCTCGAGGGCGGTCCCGTCCGCTTCGGCCTCGCCGGGGCCTCGCAGGTGCAGCTCGACGCCGACGACGACAACAGCTCGGGCTTCGCCGCGACGCTCGACTTCATCGTCAAGGCGCACGGCTTCTCGACGAACGGCGGCTACTTCGTGGGCTGGGCGAGCACGGGCGGGTTCGAAGACCAGCAGCAGTACGCGCGCTCGGGCATCAACGTGCAGGCGAGCTACGCCATCCACAAGATGGTCGTGCCGGGCGTCCGCTACGCGCACGACATCAAGCGGGGCGAAGACAACGACACCCAGGAGATCCTCGGCGTGGTGGGCTTCTATCCGTGGGGCTCGCACGCGTTCAAGGTGCAGCTCGACGGCGGCGCCCTCATCCGCGAAGCGCCGTCGGACAGCTCCACCGACATCCGGGTTCGCGCGCAGGCGCAAGCCGCGTTCTGATTCGCAGGCGCAGGCCGCGTTCTGAGCCGCAGGCGCAATCGCCCTTCGCAGCGCGGGTTCCGCCCGAGGACCTCACGCGCGTGTCACAATGACGTCACCGAACCAGGCGTCGCGCTCGTGCATCATCGCGGCCATGACGAACCGCTCGGTCGGCTCAGCGCTACTTCTCATCACCTTCGCGATCCCCAACGCCGTCGCCTGCAAGGGCGGCGACGCCAGCTCCGGCAAGGGTGACGGCGCCGGCGCGAAGGCCATCGTCATCGACGGCTCGAGCACGGTGTTTCCGATCACGGAGGCCGTGGCCGAGGAGTTCAAGCAGGAGAACCCCGCGCGCGTCACGATCGGCGTGTCGGGGACGGGCGGCGGCTTCAAGAAGTTCTGCAACAAGGAGATCGACGTCAGCGGCGCGTCGCGCCCCATCAAGGCGGCCGAGATCGAGGCCTGCGCAAAATCCGGCGTCGAGTACGTCGAGCTCCCGGTCGCGTACGACGGGATCTCCGTCGTCGTCCACCCATCGAACACCTGGGTCGACAAGCTCACCGTCGCCGAGCTGAAGAGCATGTGGGAGCCCGACGCGCAGAAGAAGATCACCAAATGGAACCACGTGCGCGAGGGCTGGCCCGATAAAGAGCTGCACCTCTTCGGCGCGGGGGTCGACTCCGGCACCTACGACTATTTCACCGAGGCCGTCGTGGGCAAGGAGCACGCGAGCCGCGGCGACTTCACGTCGAGCGAGGACGACAACGTGCTCGTCACGGGCGTGGGCGGCGACGAAGGGGCGCTCGGCTTCTTCGGGATCGCCTACTACACGGAGAACAAGGCGAAGGTGAAGGCCGTCCCGGTCGACGACGGCAAAGACGAAAACGGCAAGGGCGCCGTCCTCCCGTCGGCGGCGACCGTGGCGGATGGCACCTACGCGCCGCTCTCGCGCCCCATTTTCGTCTACGTGAGCAAGGGATCCCTCGAGCGCCCGGAGGTCCAGGCCTTCGCGAGCTTCTAC
Organism: Myxococcales bacterium; assembly: GCA_005800325.1. Lineage (GTDB taxonomy): Bacteria > Myxococcota_A > Polyangia > Polyangiales > Polyangiaceae > SYFR01. The sequence goes on from SYFR01000375.1 coordinate 2,056, forward strand.
CTCGAGCACACGAACAAGCTCGCGGCGGAGGTCGGCTACGTGGCGATGCCGGGAAACGTGCTCGAGCTCACCAAGAAGCGGCTCGCCGAGAAAAAGACGGGATCGATGTTCGGCGGCAAAGGCGCGAAGGTGGGCGTGAGCCTCGCCGATTTGCTCGCTGGCAAGGGCGGCTGACCCATGGCCGATGGGGCAGCGGTGGGCGTGGCCGGCGCCGACGCGAGCGTCACGACGGAGGCGGCGGCGAGCCACGCGCGCGAGCGTAAGGCGCCGCTCACGGAGCGCGCGATCGAGGCCTTCCTCTGGTCGTGCGGAGTCCTCTCGCTGTTCACGACGGCGGGCATCGTTGTCTCGCTCGCCTACGAGAGCTGGCTGTTCTTTCGCACCGTGCCGCTCTCGGCGTTTTTGTTCGACACCGAGTGGACGCCGCTCTTCGCGGACAAGCACTTCGGGATCTGGCCGCTGCTCGCCGGCACCTTCCTCACCTCGCTCATCGCGGTCGTCGTCGCGCTGCCCGCCGGGATCCTCGCGGCCATCTATCTCAGCGAGTTCGCCGACCCGCGCATGCGGCGCGTGCTCAAGCCGGCGCTCGAGCTGCTCGCGGGCGTGCCCACCATCGTCTACGGCTACTTCGCGCTCGTCTTGGTGACTCCGCTGCTGCAATCTTTCGTGCCCGGGCTCAGCGGCTTCAACGCGCTCGCCCCGGGGATTTGCATGGGGATCATGATCATCCCGATGATCTCGTCCTTGAGCGAAGACGCGATCTTTGCGGTGCCGAACAGCCTGCGCGAGGGTGCCTACGCGCTCGGAGCCGGGCGCCTCGCGACCATCCTGCGCGTGGTCTTGCCCGCGGCGATGAGCGGCATCGCGGCCGCCCTCATCCTCGCGGTGTCGCGCGCGGTCGGCGAGACGATGATCGTCGCCATCGCCGCGGGGCAGCAGCCGCGCCTCACGCTCGATCCGCGCGTGCCGCTCGAGACGATGACCGCCTACATCGTGCAAGTGAGCATGGGCGACACGCCCGCGGACACGCTCGAGTACCGAACGATCTTCGCCGTCGCCGCGACGCTCTTCGTCCTGACCTTCGCGATGAACCTCGTGAGCCATCGGCTCTCGCGCCGCTTCCGTGTCGCCGCGCACTGAGGAGGACCGCCATGCTGACGTCGACGCGCCGCCGCCTCCTCTACGAACGCCTCTTCGTGTGGCTCTGCGCGTCGGCCGTCGTCATCCCGCTCCTCATCCTCGCGCTGCTCGTTGGCAACGTCGCGATCGCGGGGGCGGGGCGCATCGACTGGGCATTCCTCACCGGCTATCCGTCGCGCCGCGCGGCGAACGCGGGGATCCTGCCGGCGTTGGTCGGCAGCTTCGCGATGATCGCCATCACCGGGATCTTCGCGCTGCCGATCGGCGTCGGCGCCGCGATCTACCTCGAAGAGTACGGGGCGCGCCGCCGCCTCGCGGGCATCATCGAGGTGAACATCGCGAACCTCGCCGGCGTCCCGTCGATCATCTACGGCATGCTCGGCCTCGGGGTGTTCGTCCGCCTGCTCGGGCTCGGGCGCAGCCTCATCGCGGGTGGCGCGACCATGGCGCTGCTCGTCTTGCCGGTGGTCATCGTCTCGGCGCGCGAGGCGCTGCGCACCGTGCCGTACGGAATGCGCGAGGCCTGCTTCGGGCTCGGTGCGACCAAGTGGCAGTCGATTCGCCAGGTCGTCTTGCCGATGGCGGCGCCGGGGATCCTCACCGGGACGATCCTCGCCGTGGCGCGCGCGATCGGCGAGACCGCGCCGCTCGTGGTCATTGGGGCCCTGGCCTACGTGACGTTCCTGCCGACGAGCCCGACCTCCCAATTCACGGCGCTGCCGATCCAGATCTTCAATTGGGTGAGCCGCCCGCAAGAGGCGTTCGTCGTGAACGCGGCCGCGGGCATCGTCGTCTTGCTGGCGACGATGTTCGTGTTGAATCTCGCGGCGATCCTGTTACGCAATCGCCTCCAAAAGCGGGTCCACTAGTGCCTCGATTCATTAGAATCGAGGACCAAGTAATCCGATAAGCCGAGTCAACATCATCGAAAATCGAGGGTATTTCGATGCCCTCGCCAAATCGGGGGCGTCGAAATACCCACCATGTCAATGGACTCGGTGCACTAGTGCCACTCTCGCGCGACAAACAGCCGGCCGCTCCCGTGAAATTCGCGGCGCGCGGCGTCATGGCCTACTTCGGCGACAAGCGCTTCCTGCACGGGATCGACCTCGACGTCCCGAGCGGCGCCGTGACGGCCATCATCGGCCCGAGCGGCTGCGGCAAGTCGACGTTCATTCGCTGTCTCAACCGCATGCACGAGCTCATCCCGGGCGCGCGCTTCGAGGGATCGATCGCGCTCGACGGCAGCGACATCTACGGCCGCCACGTCGACGCGGTGCTCTTGCGAAGGC
>SYFR01000376.1 GCA_005800325.1 Myxococcales bacterium
GCCGCCGACGCCCGAAGAGCAACCGCTGCGCGAGCCGGGCCTCGTGCGCTGGCGCGAGCGCGTCCTGCGCGCAGCACAGCTCTCGGACGACGAGCGGCGCACGGCCCTCCCCGAGCTCGGAGGCGTCGCGCTCGGGCCGGCCGCGGGCCCCGCGCCGCAGCTCGTCGAGCTCGGACCGCTCGGTCGGTCGCTCGCCGGCAAGGTGATCATCGGCTCGACGCTCGCGTACGCGGGCGAGCTCGACGTCGCGGGCCGTCCCTTCCTCGTGACCTGGGATCGCGCGTTCGTGCCGAAGGATCGCGTGCGCCCCTACGCAGAGTCGCCGTTCCGCGGCGTCGTCCTCGGCAGCGGCGTCGAGCTGCCGCTCGCGTTCTTTCGACGCGAGGGAGGCGGCGCGCGCTACGAGCGCGATGGAGCGGGCGCCGTCATCGTGCGCGGTCCTGCGTGGGAGCGCCTCGCCTGGGTGGCGCTCACCGGCAAGACCGAGACGCACGGCGGCGCGCGCTACCTCGAGACGAAGGACGGCGCGTATTGCCGCGAGCGGGACGTCGCCGTCGCGGCGCGCGCGGCTTCACTGCCGCCGAAGATCGCCCTCGCGAAGACCGGGCGGCGCAGCTGGCTCGACCTCCGCATCGAGGCCGGCACGCTCGTCGCCTACGAGCACGAGCGCCCGGTGTACGCGACCTTGATCTCGCCGGGTCGCGGCGGCGCGCCGCTTCCGGGGATCCCGCCGCTCGACACCGCCTCGACGCCGACCGGCGTGTTCGAGGTGCTCGGCAAGTTCGTGACCGCGACGATGACGAGCAGCACCGTCTCGACCTTGGTGCACGCGGAGGTTCAGTACACCCAGAACTTCGATGGACCGTACGCGCTGCATGGCGCCTACTGGCACGATCGCTGGGGCGAGAAGAAGAGCGCCGGCTGCGTGAACCTCGCGCCCATCGACGCCCTGCGCCTGTTCGCGTGGACCGATCCCCCGGTGCCGGAGGGCTGGCACGGGCTCGCGAGCCGCGCGGTTGCGAGCGCGCGAACGGTCCTGTGGTTGCAAAAGTAAAATGCGCGAACCCCCGGTAGTTCTGGATTGAAACTGCGGTCCCGCGCCGCAAACAGACCCGCACGGAACGCGTGACACCGAGCGGGTCCGCGGTCGATAATCGCGGCGAGCGACAAACCTGGGGGGCTGGAACAGCCGCATTGTCCACCGACGCACCCGCGAGCCGTCGCAATCTGTTGAGGGGCCTCGCCCCCCTCCGACCGGACCCCGCGGCCGCGGCGCGACTCCTCAAGGCAACGACCGATGGCAGCAGCGATCTGCGCGCGCTCGCCGATGCGCTCAAGGCGGATCCGGCGCTCGCGGCCGAGGCGCTGCGGCTCGCCAATGGCCCCTCCTTCCGGCGCGGCGGCGGGACGATCGAGCTCGAGCGCGCGGTGATGGTGCTCGGGTTGAAGCAGCTGCACGACATGGCGGCGGCCATGTCGGTGCTCAGCGCGTCGGCGAACGTGAGCCGCCGCGAGAGCGATGTGCGCGGCACGGCCGCGCTCGCCGCGACGCTCGCGCCGCTCGTCGCCACGGCCTACCCCGACGTCGACAACGCACGTGTCCGCTGCGCCGCCCTCTTATCGGAGATCGGCGCGCTCGCGTGCCTGATGGTGGATCCGCCTTATGCCTCGCAGCTCGATCGCACCTGGCGCGACCAGGGGGCGCGCGAAGCGATCGAGCTCGCGCGCTTCGGGGCGACGAGCTGGACCCTGGGCGCCGAGCTCTTGCGACGAAACCAGCTGCCGGAGGACATCGTCGAGGCCGTCGGCAGCGGCTCGGATCTTCGCGAGCGGAACCTGCCGATGCTGACGCGCGTCACGGTCCTCTGTCGCTCGCTCGCGCCGCTGCTTCACGGGAGCGACTTCGATGCCCGCGAGCTCGAGCCCTGGGCGCTCGATGCCGCCGAGCGCGCCGATCTTCCCGACATCGAGCCCGCCGTGCTGCTCGAGCTCTGCGACTTCGCGGTGGAGAGCTTTCAGCTTCGCAGCAGCGTGCGCTAGTCCGTTGGCTCCGTAATGCGCGGACGAATTCGCGCGCCCGAGCTCGCCACGCTAGCCCGGCAATTCGCACCACAGCCGCACGGCGCGCGCGACGGCGAGCGCGAAGCCTCGCGGCTCGGGCAAGAGGCTCACGACCAGCGTGCCCCGCTCGGCGACGTCGAAGAAGTAGCCCGGGTGCACGATCGCCGAGGCCTCGTCGATGGTGCGAAGGACCCACGCGTCATCGCTCCGCGTGCGCGGCACCTCGACGAGCGCGTACCACCCGCCATCGACGGCGAGGCGCCGCACCGGACACGCGGCCCCGACCGCCGCGAGCGCCCGATCGAGCGCGCCAAGATTCTCGGCGACGCGCGCGCGCACACGAGCCTGCAACCCTTCCGTTCGCTCGAAGATGTCGGGCAAGGCCACCTGCACCGGCGTCGCGACCGAGAGGAAGCTGTCGGCCACGAGCTCGAGCCGCGCGCGAGCCTCCTCGCTCACCTCGTCGGCGCAGAGGATCCAGCCGAGCTTGAGGTGCGGAGCCAGCGCGACCTTCGAGAGCCCGCTCATCACGAAGCACGGCGCGCCCGTGAAGCTCGCGAACGTCGGCAGCCGATCGGGCGCGAGCGGGCCGTGCGCGTAGTCGGCGAACACCTCGTCCACGACGAGCGTGAGCGCGCGTTCGCAGCAGAGCTCGCCGAGGCGCGCGGCCTCGTCGCGGCGCGTGAACGAGCCCGTGGGATTTCCGGGATGTACGAGCACGATGGCGCGCACGCGCGGCTCGCGGTCGAGGGTGCGCTCGAGCTCCGCGAGATCGATGCGCCAATGCTCGGCGCGCACGAGCGGGTACGGCGCGAGGCGAACGCTCGAGAGCTCGGCGAGGTACGGCAAGAGCGGGTATGACGGCGCCGGCACGAGGACCGCGTCGCCCGGATCGCAGAGCAGCTTGAAGAGCCACGAGTACGACTCGCTGGTGCTGGCGGAGAGCACGATGCGCTGTTCGTCGACGACGGCGCCGCGCGCTTGGTAATAGCGAGCGACGGCGCGGCGGGCGTCGATCGTGCCGCAGGGCTCGGGCGCGTACGTCGCGGCGCGCGGATCGGCCAAGAGCTCGTGCAGCGTCGCGTCGGCGAGGCCCGCGCGCGTCGGGTTCGTCTCGGTCAGGTCCACGAGCTCGCGTCCGGCCAGGGCGGCGCGCGCGAGGCTCACCGACAGCTCGTTCGGCTCGCGCTCGAACGCGGTGCGACGCGACAGCCGCATGCGCCTCTTTCCCTCGCGCCCTACGGGCAGCTCGCCCAGTTGACCGCGCTCTCGTTGCCCTCGGACACCGTGACGTAGCCGTCGCCGCTCTTCGTCCACGCCACGGCCTCGCCCTGCTTCTCGGCCGCGACCGGCACCTTGCACGGCGGGGCCGCGAGCGCGGCGGCGACGTCGGCGCCATCGAGCGGGTAGAAAAACAAGTTCGTGTAGGTGCGCAGCAAGATCCCGGTTCCGTCCGGGCGCACGTCGCCGGCCGTGAACTGCGGCAGGCCCGAGGGGGGCGTCACGCTGCCGCGCTTCTCGAGCACGATCCCCTTGCCAGGCACGCTGCCGCTCGGCACGCGGTAGACGCCGGCGCTCCCCAAGGACACCTTCGTCACGAGCCAGAGCTCGCCGGAGTTCGGGTGCGCGAGCAGCGTCTCGCAGTTGTGGCTGCCGTCGGGGTAGACGAGCTCGAGCGCCTCGCCGGCGACGTGTTGCTCGCCCGGCGCGAGGCGCTGCGGCTCCGCGACGCGGTAGATCGTGTAGCTCGCGCGCGCCTCGAGGTTGTCACCGACATCGCCGAAGTAGAGGCAGCGGCCCTTGTCGCACGGCCCTGCTGCCACCGCCTCCCAGTCGATGGCGCTGGCGCCGTCGACGACGTAGCTGCCGCGGTCGACGCCGTCGCTGCCGAGCGCAAAGAAGCGCGCCGTGTCTCCGGAGTCGTTGTGCACATAGTACACGTCGTCGTGGAGCTGGCTCGCCACGATCCCCGACACCTCCTTGATGGCGCTCGCCGCGACGGCCCCCTTCGACGTGGGCACCGCGCAGCTCGTGCACGGATCGCTCGCGCCCGACGCGCTGCTGCTCGCGCTCGTCGACTCGGCCGCCGAGCCCGTCGCGGTCGCGGCCTCCGCTCCCGTCGCGCCGCTTCCGCCGCTGCCCGTCGCGGCGCCGTGCTCGACCTTGTCGGCATCGCTGCACGCAACGAAGGCGAGGCTCGCGAGCACCGCGCACAGGCTCACGCGGCGCGACGACGGCTCGAGCGAAGCGCGGCCGCGTGGCTGGCATCGAAGCATGGGCGGTCCCTATCACGGCCCCTCGTCCCCTGAGTCCGAAATACGCCGTGTTTTTTAGGCAGCGAAGCTCTGACTCGCCACGCTAGTCCGAGTCGAAGCGCCACGGACCGCGCCGCGTGGGCTTGGTCAAGAGACGCGCGAGCTCTTCGAGGTAGCGCGAGCGCGGCCACGCCTCGGCGCCGAAGCGCTCGAGGTGCGCGGTGTGCACCTGCGCGTCGACGAGCTCGATCCCCCACCGCTCGAGCTGTCGCACGAGCGTGACGAAGCCGACCTTCGATGCGTCCGTGGCGCGCGCGAACATCGACTCGCCAAAATACGCGCCGCCGAGCGAGACGCCGTAGAGCCCGCCGACGAGCTCCGCGCCTTGCCAGACCTCGACCGAGTGGGCGAAGCCGAGGGCGTGCAGCTCGGCATACGCATCGATCATCGCAAGGGTGATCCAGGTGCCGTCTTGTCCTGGCCGCGGCGCGAGCGAGCACTCCTGCATCACCCGGAGAAACGCCGCATCGAGCGTGACCGCGTAGCCGCCCTGATTGAGCGTGCGGCGCAGGCTCTTCGGCACGTGCAGCTCCTTCGTCACGAGCACGTAGCGCGGGTCCGGGCTGTGCCAGAGGAGCGGTAAACCCGGCACCGGCCACGGAAAAATCCCGCTCGCATACGCGAGGAGCAGCCGCTCGGGCTCGAGACCGCCGCCCACGGCCAAGAGACCGTCCGGCTCGGCGCTGGCCACCGGCGGAAACCCGATGCGCTTCGTGAGCCGAGCGATGGGCATCGCGCGCGACGCTTATCCCAGGCGAGGTGCCGCTTCAAAGGCCGCGTCGCTGGGCTCGTCGAACGAGCGCGTCGCGAGCGTGTGAACGGAGTCTGAGGTGCGCTGACGAATTCGCTCGCCCACGATGGGTGCGAGGGCGAGAATCCGAGACAAGATGGCAACGATGCGACCTCTCTATGGCTTCGCGCTCGTGAGCACGACGCTCGCGTGCGGCACGACCGACGATCCAGCGACGGCGGCGGCGGGCGGGGGCGCCACGAGCTCGAGCTCCGCCGCGAGCACGTCGGCGAGCACGGCAGACGCGAGCTCGACCCAC
>SYFR01000377.1 GCA_005800325.1 Myxococcales bacterium
CGCCCAAAACTCCGATCAATCATGAGACTCATGTGCGTGAGCATCGCAGCGACGAAGGCTTACCGGAGGGAGGCGAGCAACGCTCGCGTCCCGAGGTCACGCAAGGCGCGAAGCGCCGCGTACACGACGTAGCTGGGCCCTTATCGACGCAGTAGCTAGGGAAGGATCGCCACGGCCGTCACCGTGAGCGCCGACCACCACGCGCCCTTCGGGATGTTGGGCATCGCACCGAGCGCGACGAAAGCGAGCCCCTCGCCATCGACGACGTCGCTCTCGGCGAGCCCGCCGTTGGTGAGCGCCTCGCCGAGCTTCACGACGGCGGGAGAGCCTGGGCCGATGTGGAGCGTCGCCTCGCCCACGTCGACGAGATCGACGCGCGAGCGCTCGAGGTACGGCGGGTACGGGAGGATCGCTCCGAGCGACCACTCGCTAACGACGACGCTCGGGCTGGCGTTCTCGACCCCGGGCGCGAGCGCGAGCGGCCCCGTGCTCATCGCCGCCACGGCATGCACGAACTGCATCGGCACCTTGTCGGGCGACGCGAGGCGCGAGAGGTAACCGGCGGCGAGCGCGGCGTTGGGCGCATCGTTCGTGTACCCGGTCCCGCACACGAGCGACTCGAGCGGATCGGTGTGCCCTGCGCCGCCCATGCACCCGTGCGTCACGAGCAGGACGCTGCGCCCCGAGGAGAGCGCGCCCGCCGGCAGCACGCCGACCGAGCGCGTGCGCACGCCCGGAGCGTCGACGAGCGCGGCGCACGACTTGCCGGCGATGGCGGACTTGGTGCCGGCCACGACGCGCACCTCGACGTCGGTGCTCGGCGGCACGTCCTTCGTCAGGTCGAGCGAAGCCGCGCGCGCGAACGGCAGTCCGTCCGCGGAGGGCCACACCTGCTCGGTGCCGCTCGGTCCCGCCGGGTACGGAAGGAAGCAGAGGCGGGTCGCCGGCTCATCGACGACGCCGTTGACGACAGTCACTCGCGTCTCGCCCAGCGGCTCGACCGGGCCCGCGCCGCCGCTCGCCGCAGTCGACGCGTCGGTCGCTTGCACGCTGCCCGCGCCGCCCATTCCCAGGGAGCCGCCGCTCGCTCCGGTCGAGCTCGCCACGTCGGTCACCGCGAGCCGTGAAGATCCCTCGCCGCACGCGAGCGCGAGCACGAGGACCGGAAGCGCGAGCAGGGCACGAGGCCCTTCGATCGCAGGCCGACGCGAGGGAGCGAGCACGCGCGGATGCTACCTTGAACCGCCACGTCGAACACGTCAGCCGATGAGCGCTCGCCCGACGAGCGGGGGCGAGCTCGCCGGTGCCCCGACGAGCCGCCAGTCGCGAAGGCGCGCTATGCTTCGGTCCTGCGATGAGCGAGCTGAGCGACAAGGACAAGAAGCTCGCGGCGATGACGTTGTCCGCGCTCATGACGACGCCGGACGACGCGCTGGAGGACTTTCGCAAGAGGCGCTTATCGCGCACGAGCACGCTCGATCTCAACGAGCTGCGGCGCATGCGCACGCTCTTAGTGACCCTCGCCGAGGCGCTCCGCAAGGACGACGAGGAGCTCTGGCGGCGCGTCGCGGCGGCGCACGATGCGCTGGTTGGTCCGGCACCGCAGGTCGTTGGTCCGGCAGCGCAGCTCGTTGCTCCGGCAGCGCAGCTCGTTGCTCCGGCAGCGCAGCTCCTTGCTCCGGCACCGCAGCTCGTTGCTCCGGCACCGCAGCTCGTTGCTCCGGCAGCGCAGCTCCTTGGTCCGGCAGCGCAGCTCCTTGGTCCGGCAACGCAGTTGCTCGATCCTGCGCCTGCACCGCCTCCGAGGTTCGATCTCGCGGTGCCTCCGCCGCCGTTGCTCCATGGACCCGCGAGCGCTACGCCACCGCTCGGCGAGCGCTACGCGGCGCCGCCGCCTGTCGCCGCTGCGGTAGCGCCTTCCGTTCCGACCGCGCCACGCTATGCGCTGCCCGCCCCCGCGCCTCCACCGCGCACGGCGGTCGCGACGCCTCGCATGCAGCGCACGACTCCGACCGTGGCGGTCGCGGTCCCGTCGCCGCAGGCGCTCTTCCCCTCTTCCGCCGTTTCGGCGAGCCACGCGACCGCGCCCGAACCGCACGGCACCGAGGCCGACGGATCCGCGCCTGAGCCACGAGGCCCCGAGGCCGCGGACTCCGCGCTCCCGTTTCGCCGCTCCGTACCTTCGGAGCGCTCGTCAGCGGCCGCGAGCGACATGCCCGTTGCAGCCTATGCGGCGATCCTTGCGCTCGGCGCGCGCGCCCCCACGGTAGCGGCCGCAATCTACGCGCGGTTCGGCGTCACCGACGACGCGGCTCGGGCCGAGAGCGAGCGATCGTGGCGCGCACGGTTCGAGGTCGACCCCGGGCTCTACGAGCTGCTCTTCGCTGTCTATGCCAAGCTCGACGGCTGCCTCGCGCTTCACGCCGAGGAGCTCGCCGAGGCGGGAAATCGGCGTCCCGTTGGCGCGCCAGTGACGTAACATCCGTGGCTGCGACGCGCGCCGCACTCGCCGTGGCGCGCCCGCAAAGAGGAGCCGCTCATGTCCGCAGAGACTTTCTCGCTTCGATCCGCTTCGTTGCCGAAGGATGCGTTGGTCGTTGGGTTTCGAGGGCACGAGGCGCTCAGCGAGACGTACCGCTTCGAAGTCGGCTTCATGACGAGCGACGTCTCCTTCCTCGAGGACGACGCCGTGATGGGCCGCGCCACGCTGTGCGTCGATCGCGGGCCCCTCGCGCCGCCCTACGAGACGCACGGCATCCTCGCCTCGGTCGAGCTCGTGCACGCGTTCGGGAACAAGCTCCTCTATCGAGCCACGCTGGTGCCCGAGCTGTGGAAGCTCACGCTCACCTCGCACAGCAACGTCTGGACCGACCGCAGCATCCCGGACGTCATCAAGGACGTGCTCGAGTGGAGCGGGTTCGCGGCCACCGACTTCGAGCTCCGCCTCGACGGGAGCTTCGAGCCGCGCGAGCTCGTGGCGCAGTACAAGGAGAGCCACCTCGCGTTCATCGAGCGCTGGATGGAGCGGCTCGGGCTCTACTACTTCTTCGAGCAAGGCGACGAGCGTGAGAAGCTCGTCATCCTCGACGGGCGGAGCTTCGCGTCGAAAGACGCCGTGCCCGCACGCTATCGGCCGCTCTCCGAGGACAGCGCGATCGCGGACGAGGCGTTCGAGTGGTTTCGCACGAAGGCGAAGGCGCTGCCGTCTTCGGTGCAGCTCGTCGACTACGACTACCTGAACCCGGCGCTCGAGGTGCTCGGGGAGGCCCGCTCGAAGAAGCCCGGCTACGGCGAGATCAACCGCTTCGGCGACGACTATTTCCTCACGCCGAGCGACGGGAACAGGCTCGCGCAGCTCCGCGTCGAGGCGCTCGTCGCGCGGCAGAAGGTCGTGCACGCAAAGGGGCGCGTGTTTCACCTCCGCGCGGGCGGCGCCTTCACGCTCGACGAGCATCCCCGCGCCGAGCTCAACGACAGGCCCTTTCTCATCACGGCGCTCAAGCACCGCGGCAATCAGGCGGCGAAGCTGCCGCTGGTGATTAAGGCCCTCGGACTCGAGGAGGACGAGCTCTACTCGTGCGAGGTCACGGCCATCCCCGGCGACGTGCAGTACCGCACCGCGACCGATCGCGCGCCCTGGCCGCGCATCGACGGCTACGAGTGCGCCACGGTGTGCGGCACGAGCGACAGCCAGTACGCGCAGATCGACGAGCATGGCCGCTACAAGGTCCGCATCCACTTCGACGAGAGCGATCTCGGCGACGGCAAGGCCTCGGCGTGGGTGCGGATGCAGCAGCCGTACGGCGGCGCGAAAGAGGGATTCCACTTTCCGCTGCTGAAGGGCACCGAGGTGGTGCTCTCCTTCCAGGGCGGCGATCCCGACCGGCCCATCGTCGCCGGCGTCGTACCGAACGCGACCAAGCCGAGCGTCGTCACCAAGAAGAATCACACGCAGAACGTGATCCACACCGTGAACGACAACCTCATCAAGATCGAGGACCTGCTGGGCCAGCAGTTCATTTACATAGAGTGCCCGATCTCGAACACGTGGATTCACCTGGGCGTGCTCAACGAGGGCTACAACCTCGTCTTGAACACCGAAGGGCACGCGCATTTCAACATCGGCGGCGACCAGGTCATCGACGTCGCGCTGACGCTCACCGAGACCGTGCAGCTCGACACGACGTTCAACTACAACGCGAATTTCTTCGTCAACGTCGTCGCCGACAACGACTTCGAAATCCAAGGCACGATGAGCGTGCACGTCGTGGGCGACGTGACCTACTGCTTCGACGCGATCTGGAATGCCACGATCCTCTCGGACACGAACATCGACGTCTCTGGCGGGCTCTCCATCCACGTCGCCCTGGACGTGATCGAGGCGTACGACGCCAACGTGGACATCACGGTGCTCGGCGACGAGACCGTGAGCATCACCGGGAACCTCAGCGAGACCGTCCTCGCGAACTACGATTTCACGCTCACCGGGACCTCGACGGTCGAGGTCGGCGCCGCGTCGACGGCCCACTACAAGTCATCGCACACGGTCACGGTCGACGGCCCAACGAACGAGTCCTTCTGGAGCGTCGTCGCCAAGATCAACGGCGGCGCCACCAGCGAGACGTTCATCGGCATCAAGAACGCCAACCTCGTCGGCGGACAGATCGACACGGTCATCGGCGCCAAGATGGAGGCGCTGCTCGGGCTCAAGATGAGCATGCACCTGGGACTCAACCTCGCAATCGCCGGCGCCCCGACACTGAATATCGGCGTGCCGAAGATTGAGACGTATCAGATGCGAATGAACACGTTGATGGGCCCGTACGTGCTCGCCGGCGCGATCTGGCTCGGGACGCACGGCATCTCCATACACACCTGACGGCGCGAGCTCGACCGGTCTCGGTGAGGATGAGACCGGCCGGTCTAGCGCGTCACCACATCGAGCTGGGCCGCTCCATCGCGGCGCGGGGAGCGCGGCGGCTCAGGGGACGAACACGTCCGCGACCGCGAACGGGCCCGGAGCGTAGGGCACCGTGAAGGAGTGCTCGACCGACTCGGTCGCGAGCACGGTGCTGCCCTGCACGATCTCGTAGCCGTACGCGAGGCGCGTGCCGGCTTCGAGCTGTACCGTCACGGTCGTCGCGTCGAGGGCGATCGGCGGATCGAACGGCCCGCCCGGCTCGCCGGTGATGCGGACGCCCACGCCCGGATCGAGGGTGAGGTTCTTCACCGTGAGCTCGACCGACTGCTTGCCGGTCGTGAGGCCGAAGGTGGCGGGCGGCACGGAGCTGTAGGCCGTCAGGAGGTCGGCGAACTTGCCCTCGGCGCGCGCGGCGAGGACCGGGCTCGCGAGCAACACGAGGTTCTCGTCGTTGAAGAACACGCCGAGGTTCGTCCAGTTCACCGAGCCCATCAGCACGAGCTCGTGGTCGATGACGGCGAACTTCGAGTGCATCTCCGAGTACATGCCGCCCTGGTTGTGAGCCTTGACGACCGCGATCCCGGCAGCTTGGAGCGTATCGTCGGCGGTCTCTCCGGGAGCCGCGGCCTGCACCTCGTCGAGGACGACGACCACGGTGACGCCGCGCTTCTGGGCGGCGACGAGGGCGTCGACGAGATTGTCGGCGTTGAGCTGGAACATCGCGACTACGATGCTCGACTTGGCCGCGTCGAGGGCGCTCTTGAGCTTGTAGCTGAGCGCGTCTTCCGGCCCCATCCACGCCTTGACGACGGCGTTCGCGGCGTAGGGCGTGCTCTTGGTCGAGCCCTTGGCGACGAGCTCGTCGAACTCGGTCGTGTAGCGCGCCGCGAGCTCCTCGCTCCTCAGGATGACGAGGTCCTCGTCGCTGACGTTGAGCGCGGTCTCGGAGTAGTTGGCAGAGCCCGTGAGGACGACCTCGCCGTCGATGACGGTGAATTTGTCGTGCATCGTCGCGTCCGTCGCGCTCGTGTTGTCGACGAGCGTCACCGGGACGCCGACCATCTGCAGCTCCTCGTACATGGTGTTGTAGTCGAGGTCCTGCTGCTTCTTGTCGAGCACCACGTGCACGTCCAGGCCGGCCTTCACCTTCTCCTCGAGGAGCTTCTTCACCGCGGGGATGCGGACGTTGAAGTAGGCGAGGCGCAGCGATTTCTTCGCCGCGCCGATGGTCGTGAGCACGAGGGTCTCGAGCGGGTCGAGCGGCGCGAAGAACAGCGACGCCGAGAGCGCCGGGTCTTGCCAGGGAGCCACCGTCGCGTCGACCGTGAAGCCGCCGAGCATGCCGCCGTTCGGCTTGCCGGGCGTGCCGCGATCGCCCGCGCCGAAGGTGAGCACCGCATGCTGCCAGTGTGCCGGATCGGCGTTGTCCGACGAGGGCACGTCGAGCTCGATGCTGGTGCCCGCTAGCGCCTCGGGCCAGGGTGCGGTGGCGCCGTACGACACCGTGTCGACGAGCGTGGCGTCCGGCGAGACGAGCACGACCGAGTCGCCGCCGTTCGCGAGGAGGAAGTCGTCCCCGTAGGCGTAGTCGAGCATGACCCCGCCGTTGGCTTTCATGTCGTCGGTGCGGCCGAGCACGAAGAACTCTCCCGGCCCGACCACGTGCGAGCCCTGGATCGTGTGCTCGTTGCTGCCGGCGTCCTTGAGGACGAAGCCGCCGAGGTCGACGCTCTCGGTCGAGGCGTTGAAGAGCTCGACCCACTCGCCGAAGTCGTCGGGGCTAGCCTTGGGATCGTAGTGGATCTCGTTGATGACGATCGTCGCGCTCGCGGTGGACGACGATGTCGACGTCGTCGCGCCTCCCGTGCCGCTCACGGTCGTCGCGACGGTCGCGCCGCCGGCGCCGCCTTGCCCTTCGTCGGTGCCCGCGGGAGCCGTGCACGCGGCGAACGAAGCGGCGACGAGGCCTGCCCACGTCGCAGAAATTGCCGAAAAATACTGAGAACTGCGAGGCGAGGCTAGGCGCGGCATGGCGGGGTCGGATATAGCACTACACCTCCAATTGCAAGCCCCACCGCAGCCCCGGCGGCAAGAAGCATGAGCCTCAATCTCTCGATCCTCCTCCGTGAAGGAGCAGCGCGACATCCCGAGAAATTGGCGCTCATCGCCGGAGAAGACCGCGTCACGTACGGTGAGCTCGAGCGGCGGGCGGCGCGATTTGCGGGAGCGCTAATTTCGCTCGGGCTCGGGCGCGGCAGTCACGTCGCGCTGATGATGCCGAACGTGCCGGAGTTCACGGTCGCGTACTTCGGCTGCCAGCTCGCGGGCGTCGTCGCCGTCCCGCTCAACGTCATGCTGAAGGCGGCGGAGGTGGGCTATCACCTCGGCGACTCAGACGCGGTCGCGCTCGTCCTTTGGCACACGCTCGTCGGCGAGGCGTTCGCGGGCGCACGCGACGCGCCCGGGTGCCGGCACCTCATCGTGGCGGGCGGCGGCGCGGGTGAGCACGAGGGCACGCTCAGCTTCGATGCGCTCGTCGATGCCGGCGCGGCCGTCGCCGAGCTGCCGGACACGAACCCCGACGACACGGCGGTGATCCTCTACACGTCGGGAACGACGGGCCGCAGCAAGGGCGCGATGCTCACGCACTTCAACCTGTTCTACAACGCGATCGCCGCGGCCGACGGGCACGCGATCGACGAAGGAGCCATCTCGCTCGCGGTCTTGCCGCTCTTTCACAGCTTCGGCCAGACGGTGATTCAGAACGGCACGCTGTTGAAGAGCGGGACCGTCGTGCTGCTCCCGCGCTTCGAGGCGCTGGCTGCGCTCGAGGCCATCGAGCGGCACCGCGTGACGTTCTTCGCGGGCGTGCCGACGATGTATTTCGGGCTGCTTCATCACCCCGGGGCGGAGCGCTTCGATCTCTCGAGCCTGCGCGTGTGCGCCTCGGGCGGCGCGCCGATGCCGGTAGAGGTCATGCAGCGCTTCGACGCGAAATACGGGACGAACATCCTCGAGGGCTACGGCCTCAGCGAGACGTCGCCGGTCGCGTGCGTCAACCCGAAGGGGCGCGCGAAGAAGCCCGGCTCGATCGGGATGCCGCTCTACGGCGTCGAGATGCGCCTCGTGCGCGAGGATGGCGGCGTCATCCACGAGTGCGGCGTGCCGGGCGAGCTGTGCATCAAAGGGCACAACATCATGAAGGGCTACTACAAGCGGCCCGACGCGACCGCCGCGGCGATCAAGGGCGGGTGGTTCTCGAGCGGCGACGTCGCGACGCGCGACGAGGACGGCTATTACCGCATCGTC
>SYFR01000378.1 GCA_005800325.1 Myxococcales bacterium
CGCCGAGCGCCGCGAGCGCGAAGGTATACGCGAGGCGGTCGTCACCTTGACGCCCGGGCCCGGCGACGCGGCAGCTCGAGTCGTCGTTCGCGCTGCCGATGGTGATCGTCTTGCCCGCGCCCGTCGAGCCGTCGTCTCCGCCCGCGCCCGAGGTCGCCCCGCCGGTCCCCGCGCCCGCCGTCGCGCCCGTGCTCGCTGCCGCGCCCTCACCGCCCGCGCCCTCACCGCCCGCGCCCGTCATGCCGCCCGCCCCGGTCGTCGGATCTTGCGCCTCGATCGAGACGTCGGCGCACCAGAAGTAGAGGTCGTCGCCGTTCGCCGGTCCCCACGGCAGCTTGTCGGTCATGACCTGGAGGACCTGGAGCGAGCACTTCGCGCACGCGACGTTCGGCACGGTGAACGTGTGCGAGAACTGCTTGCCGCCCGCGTCATCGACGTACGCGACGACGTTACCCTTGACGTCCTTGTCCTTCTCGCTGACCGGATCGGGGAAGTCGTCGCCGCCGTCGAGATCGAGCGCCACGCGGTAGTGGCCTGGGTGATTGATGGTCTCTTCCCAGGTCACCGTGATGCTCTCGCCGGCCTTCAGCGCGGTGACCTCGCCCGTGGCCGTGCCGCCGCCGCACGGGCCGGTCTTCTGGCCCGAGTTCGTATAAACGTAGCGGGCCGCCGGGCTCGTGAGCTTGATGTGCGCGACGGCGCCGTCGACGACGGCCCCGGTGGCGAGCAAAGCTGCGAGGCCGAGGAGGATGTGGCGAGTCGTCATCGCCGCGATGCTAACGCCCTTTCGTCGCCGGTGCGCGCTCATGTACCATGCCGGCGTCGCCGGCCCCCCCCCGAGTCCGTGCGGCTCGCGATCGCCGACGTCCTCCCCTCGAACGAGGTCTTCATGCGCCCTTCATGGCTTGCCCACCTTCTCACTCCGCTCGCGCTCCTTCTCGGCGCGTGCTCCAACGGCACCGGCGAAGAGCCGCCCGTCAACGTCACCGATGACGCGCACTCGCTCAGCTTCGAGACCGAGACGTTCGAGGTGCCGCCGGGCGACTCGTTCGAGTGCTTTTACACGGACACCTTCACCGATCGCGAGATCGCGGTGTGGGCGGCGGAGGGACTTCAGGGCCCCGGCGGGCACCACATCCTCGCCTACTACACCGAGGTCCCCCGCGACCCGCAGCACCATCCGTGCGACGACGCCGAGATGGTGTCGTGGCACCAGCTCGCGGGCTCGTCGGGCGACGACGTCGGTGAGCCCGTCATCGAGCTGAAGGAGGGCATGGCCATCCGCGTGCCCGCGGGCGTGCAGCTCGTGCTGCAGGCGCACTACATCAACACGACGGGTGCGCCCTACGAGGTCAAAGACAAGGTCACGCTCAAGCTGCGCGAGGCCGAAGAGGTCTCCGACTACGTGAACTACTTCGTCACGAACGACGATTCTTTCGAAATCCCCCCGCAGTCCGAGCACACGAGCGTGTCGTATTGCACGCTCGAGCAGGATCTCGATGTCGTGCTCTCGCTCGGACACCTGCACGAGGCCGGCAAGCATTTCAAATTCGAGATCCTCGACGACCACGGCGACGTGGCGCAAACGGTACGCGACGACGCGTGGTCGCCCGAGATGGCCTCGCACCCGAACTCGGATTACTACCCGCGCAGCGCGCCGCTCGCGCTGAAGAAGGGCATGAAGGTGCGGCAGACCTGCACCTGGGAGAACACGACGAGCGATCCCATGCTGTTTCCGCGCGAGATGTGCGTCGGCTTTTTCTATTACGCACCTGGCACAGGAGATCTCCATTGCAGCATGTCGAAAGAACTCTGATTGCACTGACTGCGGCCGCTGCGCTCGCGGCGTGCCCGTCGTCGGAGGACGATTGCACCGGCGCGAACTGCGCTGCTTCCGCGTCCACGGGCACGAGCAGCGGCAGCGGGGGTAGCGGCGATACCGGCGGCGGTGGCGGGCTCGCGGTGCCGAGCGAGTCGTGTGTCAAAGAGGGTGAGACCGGCAATGCGAACGGCGTCGGCCACTTCTGCACGCCGGGCGGCGGCGAGTGCGCGGCATTTCCGAAAGCCGGATTGTGCCTCGCGGATCTCGGCCAAACTCAGTGGATGTGCGCGCGGATCGGCTGCGACGAGACGACCGATTGCGGCGAAGGCGCCGGATGCCTCATCACGGACCAGGGCTCGGCCTGCTTGCCGTGCAAGTGCGAGAGCTCAGCCATCGGCTGCGGCGGCGTCGTCGGCGGCGGCGGCAGCGGTGGAGCCTAGCGGGAGCCCCTCGCTGCTCGCCTTGCAGGATCCGCGCTGGCGGCGGCCGCTCCTCGTCGCGTTGTTTCTCGGGCTGCTCTATTACTTTCGCAGCCTCGCGACGGTGCTCATCTGCTTCGTCGTCTTCGAGCGCGGGCTCGGGTTGGCCGCGTCTTTCATCAACCGGAAGACCGGCCTGGCGCGCAAAGGCGCGGTGTCGCTCACGCTCGGCGTGCTCGCGGTAGCTTGCGCGGCGGCGCTCTTTTTCACGATCGGGCGGCTCTTGCCCATCGTCGCTCGGCTGCGCGCGGATGGAGGCGAGTCGCTCCGCGCCATCTTCGAGCACCCGCAGGTCGACAAGCTCCGCGCCGCGCTGGGGCTCGAGAACGAGGCGCTGAGCCACGGCCTTCGCTCCCACGCGGGCACGGCGCTCGACTACGTCACGAGCACGGCGCACGTCGTCGTCAACCTGCTCGTCGGATTCGTCCTCGCCGTCTTCTACCTCTACGAGCGGGAAGCGCTCCACCGCTGGCTCGGCGGGATTTCGACGACGAGCGTCCCCGGCACGATCGCGAGGTGGTTCGGCTACGTCGCCGACGCGGTCGCGGTGACGGTGAGGATGCAGGTCGTCGTCGCCGTGGTGAGCGCGGTGCTCACGCTGCCGGTGCTGCTGTTGTTGCGGCTGCCGCACATCCCCGTCCTGTGCCTCGTCATCCTGGTCGGCGGGCTCGTACCCATCGTGGGCAACTTCGCGTCGGGCGTGGTGACTTGTTACGTCGCGTACTCGGCGCGCGGCCCTTGGGCCGTTGGCGTGTTCCTCGGCGTCACGCTTCTGCTGGGAAAGATCGAGAGCTACTACCTGAACCCGCGGCTCGCGGCGCAGCACGTCCAGCTCCCGGCGATGGTCCTCATCGTCGCGCTCGTCCTGTGTGAACAGGCCTTCGGATTCGTCGGGCTCTTCATCTCGTTCCCGTTGCTCTACGTAGGAACGCGGATCGCCAACGAGTGGAGCCTCGCCGACGCGGCACCTGTGTCCGAACTTGCGCCAGCGGAAGCGGCGGGCGGAGACGAGCCCGAGGCCGCGGCACCTGTGACCGAACTTGCGCCAGCGGAAGCGGCGGGCGGCGACGAGCCCGAGCCGTCTTCAGCGTCCGACCACGGTGCCCTCGCGCGAAAAGAGCCGTGACGTCCCGATCACGGTAGCGACGCCGCCGAGCGCACATACGGCGGCGAGGACGACGTAGCTCCACGGCTGCGTGGGCTCGCCCCGAATGATCTCGGCGACGAGCGCCTGCTGACCGAGGACCGGCACGAACGGCATCCAAGCCTTCATGCGCATTGGCTCGAGCGCGAACACGAGCGCGGGCAACGTCGGCAGGAAGATCACGACCGAGAGGTACGTCTGCGCCTCCTTGAAGCTGCGCGCGAAGCTCGCGATGAAGAGCTCGAGGCCGCAGGTCACGAGCGTCACGGGCACGATCGCGAGGGCGACGCGGGCGATGTCGCCGGCACCGAGCGTCGCCGCCATGCCGAGCCGCTCGAGCGGCACCTGCGCGAGCGCCGCGACGGTGCAGCCGAGCGTGAGCAGCACGGTCGTCGTCGCGAAGACGACCGCGGCGAGCCATTTGCCGATGACGAGATCGCGCCTCGAAGCCGGCGTCAGCAGCAGCGGCTCGAGCGACCCGCGCTCACGCTCGCCCGCGGTCGCGTCCGTGGCCGTGTACATGCCGCCCATGAACGCCGCGAGCAGGACGAAGAGCGGCACGAGCCCCAAGAACGGTGCGGCGCGCTGCTCGGGCGTCGAGAGGTCGAGCTCTTCGACGCGCAGCGGATGGCCGAGCTCGTTGTTCACGCCGTGCGCGAGCAGCCGCAGCGCGCCGACCGTCGCGCCGTAGCCCTCGAGCGCGGCCCGCACCCGCCGCGTGCCGATCTGGGCGTCCTCACGCGCTGCGTCGACGACGATCGTGAGCCGCGCGGGCTTGCCCTTGCGGAAGCGCTCTTCGTAGCTCTCGTCGACGAGCACGACGAGATCCGCCTCGCGCTCGCGCACCGCGGACATTGGATCGGCGGGCGCAGCGACGACCCGAAAGCCCTCGCGCTCGAGGTGGCGGACGAGGCCCGGAGCACGCTCGCGACCGGCGACGGGGACGGTGAGCTCGTGCTGGCTCGACGCCCGCGTCACGACCTGCGTGAGCATCACCGAGACGAGCAGCGGTCCGATGAGCGGAAACAGCAACAAGGACAGGAGCGAGCGCCGATCGCGCAGCCCATCGCGCAGCTCCTTCACCAGTACGACGCGCCAGACGCTCATCGCGGCGGCTCCGCGCTCGGTGCCTCGCCGCTCTTCGGCGCGTCCCCGGCGAGGACGTCGTAGCGATCGCCGAGGCTCAGCTTGACGAAGGCTTCTTCGAGCGACTCGAGGCCCGTCTCGCGCCGCAGATCTTCGTGGGTCCCAGCGCCCGCGACCCGCCCATGGGCGATGACGACGATCGCGTCCGAGAGCGCCGCGACCTCTTGCATGATGTGGCTCGAGAAGACGACGCAGCGGCCGAGCTCCCGCAAATGCCGGATGAACGCGCGCAGCGAGCGGAGGCTCATCACGTCGAGGCCGTTCGTCGGCTCGTCGAGGACGACGTTCTGCGGGTCGTGCACGATCGAGCGGGCGATCGCGACCTTCATGCGCTCGCCTTGCGAAAACCCGTGGGCGCGGCGATCGGCGATGGCCCGCATTTCGAGCAGCTCGAGCAGCGCCTCGATGCGCGCCTCGAGCGCGGCCGCCGGCATTCCGCACAGCTCTCCGTAATAGCGAATGTTTTCGCGCGCCGTGAGCCGCGGATAGATCCCGCGCGCGTCCGGGAGCATGCCGAGCCGCGCACGCGCCCCGGTCGGATCTCGCGCTGCATTGATGCCGTCGACCGCGGCGACGCCGGCGTCCGGACGCACGAGCCCGCCGATCATGCGGAGGGCCGTGGTCTTGCCCGCGCC
>SYFR01000043.1 GCA_005800325.1 Myxococcales bacterium
GAACTGGATCTCCTCGGACGGCTCGGCATCGGCCTGCCAGGAGCCCAGGGCGCGGATCTGCTCCTCGGTGACATTAGCACCGTCTTCGGTGCGCAGGAGGTTCTCCAGGAGGATCCGGTGAGTGAACGGCAGTGATTCGGCCCCCGGCACGGCGTCGATCGTGAAGATCTCGTAATCGCGATCGCCGACGGTGAGCGTCATGCGCGCTGCCAGGCTGTTCCGACTCGCTGCCACGACCCATCCCTCCCTCAGTTGGCCTCGCCCCCGCAACACTACCCAGCGACGCGCGGGCTCCTTCCCCGCCCTTGCAGCCCGGGATCCATCCCCTGAACCTGTTAGCGTGGTTGAGCCCGGATGACGCGGGCGCGAGGGAGGTCCACGTGCGGATCTCGAGCCCGCCGACGGCGTGGCCCTGCTTTTACGGCATCGACACGCCGACGCGCGGTGAGCTCATCGCGTCGAGCCACACGGTCGAAGAGATCCGCCGCTATCTCGACGCCGACTCGCTCGGGTACCTTTCGCTCGAGGGGCTCGAGCGGGCCGTGCGTGGGGCGAGCCCGGGTGGTGAGAGCCGCGAGCGGGATTTTTGCCGCGCCTGCTTCTCGGGGGACTACCCCGTCGCGGTCGGCGATGCGGCGTCCACCAAGCGCCACCTCGCGGTCGTCGGCGCCGCGCCCCTCGAGGCCTGAAGGTCGCGCTCCTCTCGCGAGCTGCCTCGCGCCGGCGCGCTTGTGCCATGATGCTGGCGTGGCGCTGGGCGTGACGGTTGGCGCGGCGAGCGACGACTTCGTGAGGATCTACGAGGTCGGCCTGCGCGACGGCTTGCAGAACGAGCGCGGCGTCATCGCGACAGACGACAAGCTCGCGTTGCTCGACGCGCTGATCGCGGCCGGGCTCGCGCGCCTCGAGCTCACGAGCTTCGTGTCGCCGAAGTGGGTGCCCCAGCTCGCCGACGCCGAGGCGCTCGCGGCCCGTGCGCTCCCAGCGCATCCCGGGATCACGCTGAGCGCGCTCGTCCCGAACGATCGCGGGCTCGAGCGGGCGCTCGCGGCGGGGATCGGAGAAATCGCCGTATTTCTCAGCGCGAGCGAGACGCACAACCAGAAGAACATCAACAAGAGCATCGACCGCACCTTCGAGGTGTTTCGCGACATCGTGCCGCCGGCGCTCGCCGCGGGCGTGCGCGTGCGTGGCTACGTGTCGACGGCCTGGGGCTGCCCATACGAGGGGCCGATCGCGCCCGCGCGCGTGGTCGCGATCGCCGAGCGGCTCGTCGAGCTCGGCTGCTACCAGATCTCGCTCGGAGACACGATCGGTGTCGGGACGCCGAACCAGACGCGGGACCTCGTAAGGAGAATGCTCGCCGTCATGCCGCCCGAGAAGCTCGCCCTCCACCTGCACGACACGCGGGGCACGGCGCTCGCCAACATCGTCGCTGCGCTCGACCTCGGGATCCGCGAGTTCGATGCGTCGGTAGGCGGGATGGGCGGTTGCCCCTATGCGCCCGGAGCCGCCGGCAACGTCGCCACCGAGGATCTCGTCTACATGCTCGACGGGATGGGTCTCACGACGGGCGTCGGGCTCGAGCGCATCATCGAGGCCGCGAACCTCGCCGAGCGCATCGTGGGCCGCGCGCTACCGGGCAAGGTGCACTGCGCCGGGGCGTTTCGAACCCGCGCGAGCTGACGGGCAGAGCATAGACCTGCTGCGCACCGCGCCGAATCGGTCGGGCTCCTCGCCGTACTCCGTGTACGCCTCGGTCGCCCTCCCGCCCGGCGCGGCGCTCGCGACGGTTTCTGCTCTGCCCGTGAGAGGGCGCGCCGAGCTACCCGCCGGTGACGCAGCCGAGCTGCGTGAAGTACACGTGGTGCTCGCCGCTCGCGCGATCGTCGCGGAACAGCACGCCGACCTGACCCTCGGGCCCGAAGGCTGGGGTCGGATACAAGCTGTCGAAGGGGGCGTTCGTGATGCGCATCTCGCTCGAGAGCGGCGCAAGATCGGCGCCGATCATGCGCGAGTAGAGCTCGTAGCCGGTGTTCTGATCGCGGTCGTCCGACCATACGAGGAGCAGCCGATCGCCGAGCGGCATGAGCGCGGGGTAGCGGGAGCGCGCGCTCGCGGGCTCGGTAAGCTGGGTCGTGGGCGCGAGCACGTTGCCGTCCTCGTCGAGGCTCGTCGCGAAGATGGCGCGGCTCTGTCCCGAGCGCTCATACCAAGAGATGACGTAGCGATCTTCGTTCCACACGACCGTCGGTGCGACGGCCTCGAGCGACGTCGGCGAGGCGAGCACCAGCGGCGAGCGCACCTCGAGGGTCGCGCGATCGAAAGAGCGAAACTGCACGGCTTGCTTGCCCCCTGCGCCGTTGACGTACGCGAGCCCGAGGGTGGTCTTGCCGGCGGCGATGTTCGGAGCCTCGTTCGCGAGGCCGGTCGAAGGCGCGAGCACGACGTTCTCACCCACCATGGCCCCGTCGAGCGCGATGCGCTGCGCGACGATCTCGAACTGGCCGGTGCGCTCGTCTTGCCAGGCGGCGACGAACTCGGCCCCGTTCCACGCGAGATCGGGGTTGATCGAGAAGCCGAAGGAGGTGGTGAGGCGCAGATCGGCGAGGGCCTTCGTTCCTTCGCCGGTGAGGAGCGTGAAGTAGATCTCGTAGTCGCTGTCGCGTCGATCTTGCCACGTGAGCCCGTAGCGATCGCCGACCCAAACGATCGGGCCGCCCGCCGAGTCCGCGTTCTGCAGCGCGATCTTCGTCTCGATGGGAGCGAGTTTTTGGCCGCTCGCGTCGATGCGCGTCTCGTACATGTCGAAGCCGTCGCTCGAGCCGGAGTAGATGGCGAGGTAGGTGTCTCCGTCGAAGCCGAGGCCGCCGGGACCGGCCGGTGCGATCGGGCCGCTCACGCGCAGAGGCTCGCTGCCGAGCGGGATGAACTCGGCGCCGTCGTCGACGATGCCGTTGCAGTCGTTGTCGACGCCGTCGCACGCCTCGGGATTTCCGGGGAACGAGAGAGCGCTCGCGTCGTTGCAGTCGTCGCCGCAGGCGCCGGGCTCGCCCGCCGTCGTGCCGGGCAGCGGGGCGCGGAAGCCATCCTCGTCGAGGTCGAGGGTCGCTGCCTCGTGCACACACGCGCCGGTCGTGGCGTCGCAGGCGTCGACGGTGCACACGTCTTCGTCGTCGCACGAGACGGGCTCGACGACGAAGCAGACTCGCGGCGGCAAGGGCACGCCCGCGGGCAGCTCGGGCAGCAGGTCCTCGTACTTCGCGCTGTCGACGCAGCGCACGGGAAGGCAGGGATCGTCGTGACCGGGGCAGTCTTCGTGGGTCAGGCACTCGGGCTGAGGCGGGAGCGGCGGGGGGACGTCGAGCGAGCTGCGGGCGCCGCACGTCGCCGAGCCGAGCGCGAACAGGTAGGCCGCGGCGAAGCGCGCGACCCCGAGGCCGCGCGACGACGCGCGCCTCACAGGCAGCCCCCGAAGCCCTTCACGTCGATCGGCTCGCAGACGAGGCCCGGCGGGCAGCCCGACGCGCCCACGAGGTTGCAGAGCGCGACGCACTGCGTGCCCGAGCCCGTCACGACGCAGACGAAGCCACCCGCGCACTCGTGGCCGCCCGTGCACGCGTCGCCTTGCTCACCGGCGCCGGCCGGGTAGCAGAAAGAGCCGTAAATCTCTTGTCCGCAGGGCCTGTCCGGGTAGTCGACGTAGATGTGGCACGCTTCGCCGGGGGGACAATCGCCGTTGCCCTGGGCGTAAGGATCGCAGAGGTAATCCTCGAGCGGGGGCGGCTCATCCATGCAGCCAGGGTCCATGTAGCCCGAGAGCGTGCTGGTGCTCGACTGCGACGTCGTCGACGTCGTCGTGGAGGTCGTCTCGGGGTCGATGAACACGAAGTCACCGCCCTCTCCGCCGTGTCCGGAGGGCGGCGCCGTGACGACGACGTCGCTCGTGCATGCACCGAGGAGCCCGCCGGCGAGGGCGCCTGCGGCTGCGAGGGAGGCAAGTAAGCGCGGCCGAGCCATGATCCTCGCAATTGTAGACTCCAGGCTTGGATCCTGCCCGCGCTTTTCTCCCGCGCGCCGGATGCGCGGCGGTCGAGAACGGCGAGCCTTGCGGCTCGGGCACGACTCCGCGTAAGAGTGACGCGATGCGAGCCGCTCCGGTCCCGGCGATGCCTGCGCCGCGCGCGATGCCTGCGCCGCGCGCGATGGCTCTGCTGCTCGCGGTGCCTCTGCTGCTCGCGTGCGATCACCGCGTGGTGGAGCCGGAGCCGCCGCGGTCGGCGGCGGTCGCCGAGCCTGCCGAGCCAGCGCCTGCCGAGCCAGCGCCTGCCGAGCCAGC
>SYFR01000379.1 GCA_005800325.1 Myxococcales bacterium
CATCATGGACGGCAACGGCCGCTGGGCTCGAGCGCGTGGCCTCGAGCGTCCTTGCGGACACGAGCGCGGCGTCCTCGCCGCGAGCCTCGCCGTAGCAGCGTGCCTCGAACGCTCGATCGACAAGCTGACCCTCTTTGCGTTCTCGCACTCGAACTGGAAGCGACCGAAGGACGAGATCGAGACGCTGATGCGCCTCTGCGGAGAGTTCGCCGAGCAGCACCGCGACGCGTGGGCAGAGTGCGGAGTCCGCCTCGAGGTCATCGGCGCGCTCGACGAGCTGCCGCGCGCGACGCGCGTCGCGGTCGAGCGCACCGTGGCGGCGACCGCGCGGGGCACGCGGATGGTGCTCACGCTCGCGCTCGGCTACGGCAGCCGCAACGATCTCGTCGGCGCCGTGCGAGCCATCGCGGCCCGCGCCCAGGCTGGGCTCCTCTTGCCCGAAGAGATCGACGAGCACAGCCTGCGCAGCTTCATGACCACCGGGGACCTGCCCGATCCCGATCTCGTCATCCGCACCGGCGGAGAGAAGCGGCTCAGCGACTTTCTCCTCTTCGAGTGCGCCAACGCCGAGCTCTTCTTCGCCGACGAGCTGTGGCCCGACTTCACCGAGGCGACGCTCGAGCGCGCGCTCGAGGCCTATGCGCGTCGCCAGCGCCGGTTCGGACGGACCGCCGAGCAGCTCGCCGCCGGCGCGTGATTCGTCTCCGACGCAGGTGCCGTTCTCGGCCCCAAGCGTGTCCAGAAGCTAGGCGCCGAGGAGTGAGGAGCGGAACGCACTCCGAGTTCATGAGCACCGCAGCGACGAAGGCAGCGACGCAGCTGGACACTCTTGGGGCCGAGAAAAGCTAGAGGTTCAGCGCCGCGAGACGCCCACTCGCTTCGTTCCTCGCCTCGCGGTATGAAGGAGAGCTCGTCACGCTCGCGTGGAAGTCGCCGCACTCCCCGACGAAGCGTCCTGCGACGAGCATTCCGCAGATCGCCGGCGCGGCGTCGGCCATCGCCATCACCTCGAGCGGCTCGCGCGCGGGCCACAACGTCGGGTGGTCGAGATCCACGACGATGAGGTTCGCGAGCGCCCCCGCGGAGATCTCGCCGCACCGCAGCTTCGGATGCAGCGCGCCCGGCACCGACCACACGCGCGAGAGCAGCGCCTCGGGAGCCGCGTCCGCGTCGTGCTCCGCGTAGAGCCGCGTCCGCTCGCGCCACACGGCACGCGCTGCGAGGACCCCCTCCCCCGCCATCATGCGCGCGTGCGCCTCGGTGAACCCGACTCCGGCCGTGCGCTGCCCCGCGACATAGCGAAGCTCCTGCTGCACGTTCATCGTGTCGTTGTTCGACGCGCAGTCGGTCGCCACGCACCACCGCGCGCCCGCCGCGCTGAACGCCCCCGAGCGCGCCGGAAATCCGAAGACGAGCTGCGAGTACGGACAGTACACGATCGCGGCTCGCTTCGACGCGAGCAGCCCGAGCTCGGACGCATCGACGTAGAGGCAGTGCGCGAACACGCTCGCCGGCGCCGCATCGAGGACTCCGATCCGCGCGAGCCACGCGGTGGGGCTCGCCCCGTGCCTCGCGATCGCCCGCTCGTACTCCTCGATCGACTGCGCGAGGTGCGCGTGCACGGGCAGGTTCCTCGCCTTCGCCAGCTCGACGGCGCGCACGAACAAGCCCTCGCTGACGGTGTCGGTGGCGTGCGGGCCGAGGGCCGCGACGATCCCGCGCTCTCTCAGGCTCGGATCGTCGTCGATTGCCATGGTCGCTGCGAGCCCCGCCTCCCACGCGTGCATGCCCGGGCCAGCCAAGTCCTGCAGCGTCGGCGCGACGACGCCCGCGAGCCCCGCGTCGGCGAGCCCGAGCGCGACGTGCTCGGCGCGATAGTAGTGGTCCCACACGAGCCCGACCCCCGCGAGCAGGCTCTCGTAGGCGCCCATCCGCACGAAGGCCCGCACGTCCGCATCGGTGAGCTTCGTCTCGACGCGAAAGAAGAGCTCCTCGACCATGTTGCCCGCGGCGACGCGCCTCATGTCGGTGCCGCGCAAGAACCCGAGCGCGAGGTGCGTGTGCGCGTTCACGAACGCCGGCGCCACGAGCTTGTCGCCGAAATCGTGGACCTCCACGTACTCGCCGCGAGCCCGGAGCTCTCGCGCGAGCGCAGCCGCCGCCGGCGCGCTCTCGGCATCGCCGAGCTCCCTTACCTCGCGAATGCGGGCCCCGTCGATGACCACGCACGCGGGCACGACGGCGAGGCCATGGCCCGCGGCAACCCCTGCCTCGGCCGCCCCGGCGCCACCCGCTCCCGCCGCTCGCGGCACGACGACGCGCCTGGACGCGACTACGAGCGGCATCGTTCGAGCTCGGCGAGCGGCGCCCGCAGCGCCGGATAGATCGTGCGGTACACGGCGAAGAGCGCATCGTAGTCGCGACGCGCCTCGCCCGGCAAAAACCGCTCACCGCGCGCGGTCATCGCGCCCGCGGCCGCCTCGAGCGTCGGGTGCATCCCGGTCCCGACCGCGGCCAGCATCGCCGCGCCGAGCGCCGTCGCCTCTGCCGTGCTCGCGCGCGCGATGGGCCGACCGAGCACGTCGGCCACGATCTGGCACAAGAGCGCGCTCTTGCTGCCGCCGCCCACGACCACGAGCTCCTCGACGCGCTCGCCGAGCGCCTCTTCGACGCCCATCGTGTGCAGGCGCTGCTCGAGCGCGAGCCCCTCGTAGAGGGCGCGCAGGAGCTGGCCCGGGCCGTGGTGCCCGCGCAGCCCGACGACGAGCCCCGAGGCAAAATCGTCCCAGTACGGGTTCATCACGCCGTTCCAGTACGGCACGAGCACGAGCCCATCCGCGCCAGGCGCGACGCGGCTCGCCTCCGCCTCGAGCTCCACCAGCGCCTCCGGCAAGCGCCGCCCGAGGAGCTTCTCGACGAGCCACGTCACCGTGAACGTGCCTCCCTGCAAGTCCGTCTCGAGGAAGTAGCTCCCCGGCTGCGCCGCGAACAGCGTGCGAAACGCGCGCGCATGGCGATAGCTCGACGCGAGCACTCCCGAGACGACCGCGGTCCCGAGGTTGAGGTACGCCGTGCGTCCATCGACGAGCCCCGCGCCGAGCCCCGCGGCCTGGCCGTCGCCGGCACCCGCGACCACCGGCAGTCCCTCGGGGAGCCCCGTCGCCAGGCTCGCCTCGCGCGTGACTCGGCCGAGCACGACTCCCGGCAGGGCGAGCTCGGGCAGGTGCCTCCGCGCGAGGCCCGCGAGCGAGAAGAGCTCCGCCGACCAGTCGCCCGCGACCATGTCGAGCATGCCCGTCGGATCCGCGCTCGCGAGCGACGTCGCGCACCGTCCGGTGAGCCGCCACGCGAGGAGCGCGTGCACGTCGAGCACCTTCCCGGTACGCCCGAGGAGCGTGGGCTCGCGCGCGAAGAGCCCCATGATTTTATAGAGCGACGGCGTCGTGCACGGGGGCTTGCCGCTCACGGCGTGGAGCCGCTCGGCCCCGATCGCCTCGATCGCGCGGGTCACGTCGCGCTTGCAGCGGTGGTCCATCCACACGATCCCGGGCGCGAGCGGCTCGCCACTCTCGCTCGTGACGACGAAGGTCTCGCGCTGCTGTGCGATCGACAGACCCACGATGCGCGCCGCGTCGACCTTCGTCGTGAGCTCCCGCGTGGCGGCACCGAGGGCGGTCCACCACGCCTCGGCGTCCTGCTCCCACGCGTCGGGCGCGGGGTGCTGCAGGGCGATCGGCGCGCGCCCCTCGCCGGCAGCGACGCCGCGCGCGTCGAACGCGATCGCCTTGCACGCGGTCGTGCTGGCGTCGATGCCGAGGACGAGGTCGCTCAATGACGCAGCTGACTCCATGGTTGGTCCTCGATTCAATGAACCGAGGCCCTAGTCCAGCGAGCCCGCGCCCCCGAAAAACCTGGCAAACGGCATCGCCACGTTGGCCCCGTCGAGCGCCACCTCGGCCATGTGCTCGAGCAGCGGGAAGGCGTCGGAAGCGAGCTGCCCGCCCTCGCGATAGGCCGCGAGGGCGCGCCTCAGCACCGCGAGGATCTCGAGGCACTCGAGCGTCGCGCCGTCCATCCTTCGGATCGCCTCGTCGCGCCCGAGGCCGAGCCCGATGAGGCGCCCGAACCTCCCCGTGCGCCCGCCATTGTTGGTCACGTCGAGATCGCCCACGCCCGCGAGCCCGGCCACCGTCTCCGCGCGCCCGCCGAGCAACGTGACGAGCGCCGTCATCTCGATCGTAGCCTGGGCAAACACCGCCGACTCGTAGTTGTGCATCGCGATCGAGCCCGGCGCGCCGCCCGCCTTCTCGTGCAGACCGGCGCCGAACGCGACGCCCATCGCGTAGGCGTTCTTGAGCGCGGCGCACACCTCGACTCCGACGACGTCGGTGCTCGTGAACACGTGGTAATAGCCGTTACGCAGCTGCGCGGCGAGCCGCTCGAGCTCGGCCCTCGGGGAGCGGCCCGTCAGCACGACGCACGTCGGCACCCTGCGGGCGAGCTCGCCCGCGATGCACGGCCCGGCGATCGCCCCCGGATGCACCGCGTCGCGCAGCCCCTCGGGAAAATGCGCGCGCAGCGCATCGGGCAAGACGACGAGCCCGTCGTCCTGCGCGGCGAGCCCCTTCGTGATCCCGAACACCGGTCGCTCCCGC
Source organism: Myxococcales bacterium (assembly GCA_005800325.1). Classification (GTDB taxonomy): domain Bacteria; phylum Myxococcota_A; class Polyangia; order Polyangiales; family Polyangiaceae; genus SYFR01. The sequence continues at coordinate 4,656 of SYFR01000379.1, forward strand.
GACACGTACGGCGCGAGCGCCTCGCCGGCCCAGCGCACGCCGGCCGAGCTGACACCGAGCGCGATGGCGTCCGCGCCCGAGAGCGCCGCCTCGAGCTCCCCGTCAAAGTAGGCGCGAACCGACGCCGGCAGCTCGAGGCGCAGCGTCGGATGAAACCCGCGCTCGCGCAGACTCTCGATGATGGCAAGGTCGAGCGGCGTGCCGACGATGCGCACCTCGTGCCCGTTGTCCGCGAGCGGAACCGACAGGGCGCTGCCCATCATGCCCGCGCCCACAATGGTAAAGACCGCCATGACTTCCGCAGACCTTGACGGTGCGCGGTGGCCGTCGCAACAGAAACTCGCCATGGCCGAGCCCCTCCGCCTGCACAACACCCTCACCCGCAAGGTAGAGGACTTCGTCCCGCGCGAGCCCGGCCACGTGCGCCTCTACGTCTGCGGCATGACGGTCTACGACCACTGCCACGTCGGCCACGCCCGCGCGATGGTGGTGTTCGACTCGTTCGTCCGCTACCTGCGCCACCGCGGCTACGACGTCACCTTCGTCCGCAACTTCACCGACGTGGACGACAAGATCATCGTCCGCGCGAAGGAGCGCGGCGTCGATCCCTTGGCGCTCGCGCAGGAGTACGTCGACGCCTTCCGCGCCGACGCGAACGCCCTCGGCCTCGTCGCGCCCGATCACGAGCCGCGCGTCACCGAGTCCATGGTCGAGATCGTGGCGCTCATCCAGACGCTCATCGACAAAGGCCACGCCTACGCCGCAGAGGGCAGCGTCTGGTTCGAGGTCGCCACCTTCGCCGAGTACGGCAAGCTCAGCCACCAGAGGGTCGATGAGCTCCGCAGCGCCGACGAGTCCCTCGGCAAGCGCTCGCCGGCGGACTTCGCCCTATGGAAGGCCGCGAAAACCGGCGAGCCGTCGTGGCCGAGCGCCTGGGGCCCGGGCCGCCCCGGCTGGCCCATCGAGTGCTCCGCGATGGCGCGCAGGCACCTCGGC
>SYFR01000380.1 GCA_005800325.1 Myxococcales bacterium
CACGGTGAGCTCTCGCTTGTGCGAGCCGAGCGGTCGCCCGTGCGCCAGGCGTTGCACGAGCTCCTCTTGCCGCACGGTGCCGACGCGGCAGGGCACGCACTGGCCGCACGACTCGTCGCGGAAGAACTCGGCGATGCGCGTCAAGATGGGCACGAGCGGCACGGTGTCGTCGAACACCATCACGACGCCCGAGCCGAGGGTCGCGCCGATCTTGCGCGTGTCCTCGAAGGTGAGCCTCGTGTCGAGCTCTTCCGGCGTGACGAAGGCGCCGGCCGCGCCGCCAAGCAAGACGGCACGCAGCGTGCGCCCAGTGGGAACGCCGCCCGCGAGCGCGATGAGCTCGGAAAGTCGCGCGCCGAAGGGCAGCTCGTAGAGGCCCGGCGTCGTGACGCAGCCCGAGACGCAGAAGAGGCGCGTGCCGGCGGAGCCTGCGGTGCCGCGCGCCACGTACGCGCTGGCGCCGTCGAGGACAATGCCGAGCACATTGACGAGCGTCTCGACGTTGTTGATGACGGTGGGCTTGCCAAAGAGGCCGACCTCGACCGGGAAGGGCGGTTTATTGCGCGGCTCGCCGCGAAGTCCCTCGATCGAGTTCATGAGCGCGGTCTCCTCGCCGCAAATGTACGCTCCCGCGCCGCGCCGGATCTCGACGTCGAACCGCACGCCACGGCCCATGACGTCACTGCCGAGTAGGCCGCGCGCGCGGGCCTGGGCGATGGCGCCTCCGAGGCGCGCGAGCGCCAGCGGATACTCGCCGCGAAGGTAGATGAAGCCCAATTCGCAGCCCGTCGCAACCCCCGCGATCGTCATGGCCTCGAGCACCGCGAACGGGTCGTCCTCCATCAGGACGCGGTCCTTGAACGTTCCGGGCTCGGACTCGTCGGCGTTGCAGATGAGGTAGTGCGGGCGCGCCGGGGCTTGAGCGACGGCCTGCCATTTCCGGCCCGTGGGAAAGGCCGCGCCGCCGCGTCCGACGAGCTTGGCGTCGGTGACTTCACGGATCACCTTCGCCGGACCGAGCTCGAGCGCGCGTCGCAGCGCTGCGTACCCGCCGTGTGCGCGGTAGTCGTCGAGGCTCGTCGGATCGACCACGCCCACCCGCTTGAGCAGCTGCAGCGCGGGACTGCCCGCTTGCGGCAACACCGTGCGCGGCGGATCCGGCACGTGCCTCTCGCGCAGCGCGGTCGTGACGAGGTGTGCTGTGGCGTGCCCGAACGATCGCTCGAAGGGCTCGGCTCCCGCGGCAACCAGCATCGCGGCCGGTGCCTGCTCGCACAGGCCGAGGCACGGGCTCTTGAGCCAGGTCGCGCCAGACTGCGCATTGGCCGAGCCGGGTGGGCCGAGTCGTGTCTCGAGCTCGTCATGAAGCGCATCGGCGCCGCGCGCTTTGCAGGCGATGTCATCGCAGACATGCGCCACGACCGGCGGCCGCTCGCTGAGCGAGAACAGCGCGTAGAAGCTCGCGACGCCGTAGCCCTCGGCGGGCGGGACTTCGAGCCGGCGGCAGATGTAGCCGAGCGCGCCGGGGCTCACCCACCCTGCGCGCGCCTGCGCCGCATGAAGCGCGGGCAACAGCAGGTGGCGCTTCTTCTCGGCATGCGCGAGGCCGTGCGGCGCATCGCTCTCCAGCGGTCCGAGGAGTGCGTCGACGGCCGCGCGCTCTTCATCGCTCGGCTCGGTCTTGATCGGGTGGAGATCCATGCGTCTTTCGGTGCCGTTGCGCGCGCTCTCGCCTACTGCGCCGCGGACGCCTCCGCCGCGGACTGCTCCGCAGAAATTATGGCTTCGGCGAGCTTGTCGATCCGTACGGCGGCGGCCTTGAACTCGGCAGTTCCGCTCTTCGGATCGGTCGCGTCGATGGTGAGCTGGTTGGTATCGACGATGTCGGGCGTGTGGATGGTCATGAAGACGAGGCCCGGGCGCAAGGTGCGTTCGAGCTGCGCGGTGACGATGACCGAGCCGCGCCGCGAGCTCACGCGCACGCGCTCGCCGTCGGTAATGTCGTAGCGCGCCGCGTCGGCGGGGCTCAGCGCGATGGTCTCATCGCGCCGCAGCGGGGACGTGTATCCGCGGCTCTGCACGCCGGTGTTGAACGAGTCGAGACGCCTTCCGGTCGTGAGGCGCAGCGGATACTGCTCGTCGAGCGCTTCGACCGGAGGATCGTGCGCGACCGGCGTGAACGGCGCCTTCGGTCCTTGCTCGGGCGGATCCTGCCACAGCCGGCCATGCAAGAACGTCGCGCCCGGGTGGTCTTCGGTGGGACACGGCCAGCAGAGCCCGCCATTCTCGGCGAGCCGCTGATAGCTCATGCCGCCGTGCATCGGGCTCAACGCGCGCAGCTCGTCCCACAGCGCCTCGGGCGTGGGGTCGCCAAAATCGCGGCCGAGGCGGCGTCCGAGGTCGCACAAGATCGCGATGTCGTCGCGCGCGCCCTTCGGTGCGTTCACCGCCTTGCGCACACGCTGCACGCGCCGCTCGCTGTTGGTCACCGTGCCCTCGGCCTCGCACCAGCTCACCGAGGCCGGAAGCACGACATCGGCGAGCTCGGCGGTCTTCGTGAGGAAGATGTCCTGCACGACGAGGTGCTCGAGCTTGGCGAGTCGCTCGAGCGTGCGCCCCGAGTCGGCCTCGGATTGCGCGGGATTTTCACCGAGTACGAAGAGGGCAGTGAGCTCCCCGTGCTCCATTGCCTCGAACATCTCGGTGAGGTGCCAACCCTTCTTCTTCGGGATCGTGGCGCCCCAGGCACGCTCGAACTTCGCGCGCACCGCGTCATCCTCGACGTCTTGAAAGCCCGTGAGCTTGTGTGGCAAGGCGCCCAGGTCGCCGCCGCCCTGC
>SYFR01000381.1 GCA_005800325.1 Myxococcales bacterium
CGACAAGCCCGCGCCCGCCGGGCTCGGCGCCATCGGCCCGCACTGGGCGCCGCGGCGCCACCACGCCGGCACGATGGACGCGCGCTGGCATCGTGAGCAGGCGCCGCTCCTGCCGCTCGACCGCGACGATCGCGCCAACCTGTGCGCGTCGCCCGGGCTCACCGCCAGCCCGCCGCTCGCGGGTGGCGAGCAGGTCGCGCTCATGAACCTGGTGCCGGGCGGAGGGTTGCTTCAGTTCGTCTTGCCGAAGCTGCGGCTCACCATCAAGCAGACGGCGCGCGAGCAGACGCTCACGCACGTGCCGCACCTCGACACGGTGCTGATCGACACGCTCGCGCCCGAGGCGCCGAGTCGCGTGACGGTGGAGCTGGTGTGGCGCGCGATCGCGCGAGCGCCGCGGCGCATGCGGGATCTGCGGCTGCGCGTTCGTGCGGAGCAAGTGCCGTGAGCGTGCGCGCTCTCGCCTCCATCGTCGCGGTCGGCGCGCGCACACCGCTCGGGCTCGACGCGCGGCAGACCGGCTTTCTGCTGCGCGCGGGATTCGCCGCCATCGGCGAGGCGCCGCTCGGCGAGGGTGGGGCGCCGATCGCGTTCTGTCGCCAGACGGCGCTCGACGCGAGCCTCATGGGCTTCGAGCGCGTCATCGCGCTCGCGGAGCCGGCGCTGCGTGAGCTGCTGCGCGACCTCCGTGCCACGACGGTCGTGCGCGTGAAGCTGCTGTTGTGCGTCGATCCGCCCGACCCTTCGCAACCGCACGCGAGCGAGCCCGTGGCCCACGATCTGCTCGCCATCGCGAGGCGCGAGTACCCGAATGCCACGCTCGAAATCGCGGCGCGGGGCGAGGCCAGCGCGTGCTTCGCGCTCCCCCGGGCGCTCGCGGCGCTCGACTCACGGCAGCTCGACTGCGTCATCCTCGGCGGCGTGCACAGCGCCTACGACGCGCTGGCCATCGCGCGCCTCGCGGAGGGCGATCGGCTCTACGGCAACGATCATCTCGATGCGATCCTTCCCGGAGAGTCGGCCGCCTTCGTCGCGCTGGTCGCGCCCTCGCTCGCCGCGCGGCGCAACACCGCGCTCGCGCACGTCGCGGGCATGGGCAGCGCCATCGACGAGGCGCGCTTCTCCAACGACGTGCCGGCGGCCCTCGCCCGGGGTGCGACGGCGGCCTTGCGAGCGGCCACGCAGCCGCTTCTGGACGGCGCGCTGCGGGCAGGCTGGGTGCTGTCCGACATCGCCTTCGAGGTGTGGCGGCAGCGAGAGTGGCAATCGCTCATCGTACGCGCCGCCGACGTGCTCGGCCCACCGTACCAGCTCGACTGCCCGGCGCAGCGCATCGGCTCCCTCGGCGCCGCGGCGTTGCCGCTGTCCCTCGCGCTCGCGTGCGAGGCCTATCGCGCCGGCTACGCCCCATCGCCCTTCGCGCTCGCGCTGGCCGGCAGCGAAGCCGGTGAGCGCGGTGCCATCGTCGTCGCCGGCCCGGCCCCATCCTCTCGAGGCGGCGGCTGACACCTCGCTGCGCCGCGGCGGACTCCCGTGTGGCAGGGGCGTCCCGCCATCTCACACCGCGGCCCGTCAGCGGTGGCGCAGCACGAATCCGAGCTCGCCAGTCGGCACCTCGACGTCGGTGCCGGACAAGAGCCCCTGACGCACGCGTGCCCACGTGGTCGCCGTGAGGCTGACGGCGTAGCCATCCTCGACGATCTGCACCTCGTCCCCGCCCTGATCGGGCACGAGCAAGCAGAAGTGCCCGGCAATCGTCGAGACGTCGTCCGTCGCCGCATAGGCGCTCGGGCTCGTCTGGCCGGGGCGCCACACCAGCGCTGCGTTCGCGTGCGCGGGGGGCAGCGCGAGAAATGCGGGGGCGGCGTCGTGCGGGAGTGCGCCTTCGGCCAGGCGGCGTGTCGTCGAGGGCTGCGCGTGATCTATTGCCGCTTGCCGCGCCTGCTCGACGAACTCGCGCTCGCGAAGGCCGACGGCACCTACGCCAAGACGCTACGCAAGCTCGCCCGCGCCCAGCTCTTGATCATCGACAACTTCGTGTCGGCCATCCGACTGACGCGCAGCGCCACGACCTGCTCGAGGTCTTCGAGGACCGCTACGGTGCGCGAGCCACCGTCGTGACGAGTCAGCTGCCGCGAGAAAACTGGCACGAGTGGATCGGCGATGAGACCCTCGCCGACGCGATCCAGGGCCGCCTCGTCCACAACGCCTGTACCTTCGACCTGAAGGGACCTTCGCGTAGAAAGACCAAGGGCTGAAACGACAACCTGCGACGCCTCAACTCACCTCGCGGAGCGTGGGCTCACGGGGCGTCTTGCCTGCTCTGGACACCATGCGCGCGGGGTAGCAGCAGAGGTCGCACGTCAGGCGCGGCTCTTTTCCAAACCTCCAGTGTGAGGAGCAGCCGGCTGCAATTGCCGATCAGCTGAACGCGTCGCGAGCCCATGATCTGCGGAATAGCAACCTGCGGTCGCGATAGGTCCATGCTATGGCAAGCTCGCCGGGCGCGGGACCTGGCGCCTGCTCGAACGTGAGCTGTTGAACGCGGGCGGTTTCTTGGGAGGGTGTGATGGCGCGACGACGACTCGGCCCCGGCAAAGAGGGCGATGAATGGCGTGAGCGATACCGCTTTTTCCTCGAGGCGTGCGAGATGCGCGTCGGCCTGTGGATGCGAATGCGCGGGTTGGCGGACCCCGAGTTTGAGGTTGAGCTGTCGGACGACCCGTACTCAATTGAGGAGCCGGCGACCTGCACGGTGAGCTGGCGCGGCGCGGGTCGCGAGCTGAGCTTCTGGCTCGACGCCAATTACCTCCTGACCGCGACCGCCAGCACCTCGCGCGGCGGCCCGTACGGGCTGCGCTGGTTCATGCTCGAGCTCGATCCGACAGAGGTTCCCAGCAGGGCCGCGCACGAAGCCTTGCCCGACCTCGCGATCGCCCGCCTCGACCGCTACGCGCACTTCGTGATCGATTACGGCGATGCGGTGCTGGCGGATGACCCGGACCTCATGGCCCGAGTTGCGGAGCGGGTGCGGGGCGCGATCGCGGTGACCGATCCCTCTGCGATGGATTTCGGCCAGCTGCACGGGAGCGGCTCGCACGACGTGCCCGCGGTCGCGGAGGAACCCTGGCGCGAGGACAAGCGCCGCAGGCTGCGCGAAGTTATCGACTCAGGCAGCCAAATGTTCGACATCGGCGAAGACCCCGAGTGCGTGGCGAAAGGCTGGCCCTGGAGCATTTCCTTCGCGATCGAGCGCCAGGTGCTGCTCGAGGAAGGGTTTACCCGCGTCTCTACGGGCCGGACCGTCGACTGCAATGGCGTCGAGACGCCGCTCGACGAATGGGTGGCGCCCGCCGGTTGGAGACCCGGCGATGGCGAACGACGGCGCGCGGCGGCGCGGCAGGTCTAGAAGGCGCGAAGTCGCTCCGGCTCGAAAGCGCGGCGGCGTTTGCCTCGAGGGTGAACGCCGGCAGGGCGCCTCAGGAAGACCCGGGGCGATTCAGGTTCACGACTCGAGCGGGTTGCGCCAACGGAGCCCCGGGAAGCGTGCAAAGTCGGAGTCGTTCGAATGCAGCTCGCATTGGTGTTCGATCGCCAGTGCAGCGAGATGCGTGTCGGAGGTCAAGCCGGCGGCCACGCCCGTCGCGTCGAGCAACGTGCGGCAGACCAAGAGGTGACGTGGGCCAGGATCCAAGACCTGCACCGCCGGTCGTGCCAACCAGGACTCGATATGGTCAAGCGCCACCCCGGGTCGAATGGGCTGCTCGAGCACCCGTGAATGGGTGACGAGCCGCACAAAGCCAAAAACCACCGCCCACGGTAGAGCCACCGGCTGCTCGCTGCTGAGCAGATCCTCCCACCACTTGCGCGCCGCCCGATGATGCGGCGCAACCTCGTTGTAGGCGTAGATCAGCAGGTTGACATCGGGGATGACCATCAGGCCCGATCCGAACGGATGCGCTGCACCGCGCGCTCGACCTCGAGCTCATCGACGAGCTGGTTGAGGCGCATGGGATCGACACCGCCGCAAAACGCGCTCCGAAAAGGCTCTACGCGAAAACGCCGAGGAAGCCGCACCCGACTCTCCTGTGCCGCGAGACCCCGACGAAGCAGCGTGTTGACCGTGTCCTTGAACGACGTCCCGTCGCGTTTTGCGACGGCTTCGAGCTTATGGGCAACATCGTCGTCCAGCGTGAGCGTGGTACGCATGAGAGCATCATGATGTTCACCGCAACTGATGTCAAGATGCGACGGCCCTGGCCTCGCAACCGGCCGCCTGCAGCAACCGCACTTGCCGAACTACGGCTCCGTTCCGGAAAATCTGCGGTCTCCCGAGAGGGAGGCGACGCATGATGGAATCGGTGCCGGGCGGTTCAACCCTTCGTCAGCGCGCCGAGCGTCCGAGTGGCGTACTCGCGGGCGACGGATGCTTTGTGGCGCAGCGCGCGGACTTCCTCTTCGCAAGCGTTGACCTTGTCTTGCTCCGCTTCGAGCTCCTTCACGTAGCGCAAACGCAGCTCGCCTTCGGGGCCGCCCTCTCTCAAGACGGTGCGTTGCTCGGAGATCTTTCCCTGCTTGGCGTAGGCCGCCTGTTGATCGCGCTCGACCACGGCGCGATCCATGTCGTGCGTCGCGGCTTCCGACCAGGCGCGTTTGATCTCGCGCATCTGATCGACGGTCTTGCCGTCGAGGAAGCGACTGGCGAGCCACTCGTCAGATCGATTTCGTTCAGATCTTCGTCGGCGGGGTTGTGAATGATGCCCCAGGCCATGAGCATCGTGCTCTCGGCGTCGCGCGCGAAGCGATACGAGACGCGCCAGGTCGGCGCCGGGATCACGTACGACACGCGGAGATCCTCGGCGCGCCCGCTCACCGCCACCCGCACGGTGCGACTGTCGCCCGAAGTGGCGGCGCGGCGACGATCGACCAGGAACTCGAGATCGGCGCGCGAGGGCGGCTCGAGCAGCCGGATGGATCGAACCTCGTTGAGGTCGATGAGCGCGATGTCGCCTCCCTGGCTGCGGAGAACCAGGATGCGCTTCTGCCCTCGGCCGTCGGGGGCGACCTCCGCGCCCAGCACCTCGCCGACGCGGCTGCCCTGGGCGGTCTCGAGCTCGAGGGTGCGGCCGCGGCTGGCGGAGAGGATGCCGCCGAGGGTCTGGTGAAACGCGAAGTCGAGCCGGCGCGCGCTAAGAGCCTTCTCCGGATCTTCGGGCTTCTCGAACGCCAGCGCGCCCACGCGCGCATCGCCGCGCGCGACCCATACGGCGAGCGATTTGAGCACGTCGTTCATTTCGTCCTTCTTGAACGACAGCTCGAACGAGCCCTCGGCGGGGCCGCTTCGCTCGAGGTAGGCGACGCCATGCTTGAACATGACCATGCGTGTGACCGTGGGGCTCGTGCTTATCGTCCGACTCTAGGCAGATCGCTTGCCAACTGTCACAGCCGTCCCTCTTCTCGCAGCGCTCACCGCAGAACCGCACCGCTCACCCGCTGCGATGGCCTCGCCCCGCATCCGCAGCACCCTGCCGCCGGATTGGGTACTGCCGGGTACCGCCGCTCGACTTTGACGCACGCGCGAAGGTTGCCTAAGGCGGGGCCGTGACTACGAGGCGGTTTTTTGCGTGGCTGCTCTTTGCGTTCGTCGCGACCGTTGCGGGGAGCGCGTCGGCCAAGAGCGTGCCGACTTGCAAGTCGCCGCGCAACGCCGTCGACTCGGTCTTCAACTGGCAGCTCGGGCAGCAGCAGAGCCTGACCAACGCCGCCAAATGCTTCGAGCGCACGGGCCGCACGCAGCAGAAGCTCGAGGCCGCGGCGCGCGCGCTGAAGCTCGTGTTCGATGCCGAGGCCGCGCAGATCGAGCTCGACGGGATCCCGGAAGATCCCGAGTTTCTCGACGACGAGCGCAACCCGCGCGTCGTCGTTCACCCGCGCCTGCCGGACGTCGCGGTCGAGCGGCGCGACGGTCGGTGGGTGTGGACCCGTGACTCGCTCGACGCGATCGAGCGCCACTACAAGCTGAAGCTCGGCTGGCTCGAGCGCGTCGTCGAGCGCATGCCGGAGCCCCTGCGGGCCGAGTACGACGACGTCGCCTTGTGGCAGTACCTGGCGCTGCTCGGCCTGCTCGCGCTCGGCGTGGTCGTGAGCCGTCTCTTGCGCGCGGTCGCCAAGCGGCGCGTCCGGCGGCTGATGGAGAAAGGCGGCAAGAAGTGGATGCTCGAGCTCGTCGACGCGAGCGCTACGCCCGCGGCGCTCCTCGGGGCCGCGCTCGTCTTGCGGCTCGGCTATCCGCAGCTGAGGCTCCCCGTCGCGCTCTCGACCCTCGTGCACGGTGGGGCCCGGGCCGTGGCGACCGTGGCGCTCTTCTGGGCCGCGTTTCGCTCGGCGGACGTGATGTCCGCGGCGCTCGCCGAGCAGGGCGCGCGGAGCGAGGCGAAGCTCGACGACGCGCTCAGTCCCGTGCTCCGCAGGACGCTGAAGTGGGCTGTCGTCATCGTCGGCCTCGTCGTCGGCTTGCAGAGCCTCGAGGTCGACGTGACCGCGCTGCTCGCGAGCCTCAGCATCGGAACCTTGGCGTTCGGCCTCGCGGCGAAGGACACCCTCGCGAACTTCTTCGGCAGCGTCAGCATCTTCGTCGACGCGCCCTTTCAAATCGGGGACTGGATCCAGGTCGAGGGCATCGAGGGCGCCGTGAAGGACGTGGGGTTTCGTTCGACGCGGCTGCGGACCGCGTATGGCTCGATCGTCGTCATCCCGAACGCGAAGCTCGCCGACGCCAAGATCGACAACTGGGGCGCGCGGCGCATGCGGCGCTCGCGGCTCGCGCTCGGCCTGCGCCACGAGACGCGGCCCGAGGCGATCGAGGCGCTCTGCGCCGGGATCCGCGCGCTGCTCGTCAAGAGCGCGCGGGTTCGCGAGGAAGATCTCGAGGTGGTGCTCACCGAGCTCGGCGCGAGCGGGTGGAACGTCACCGCGCAATTCTTCGTCGAGTGCGCCGAGGGCGAGAACGACTCCGACGAGCGCCACCGCCTGCAGCTCGAGATCTTGCGGCTCGCGGACGAGCTCGGCGTGCGCTTCGCTTCTCCGACGACGTCGGTGAGGGGCGAGCCGCTGCCCGCGGCGACCGCGTGACCCGGACGATGCGCCCGCCGGGCGGCGTGCCGGCTGAGACAGAAGCAAGAGGCCGGTCCGCTCGGTGGCGCCAGGGTGTCGAGGGGCTGAGGCGGCCGGTTGACGCCTGCGGTCATGTAAAACAATATGTCTAACATGAAGACCGCGACGGTTCGTGAAGTGCAGCACCGCTTGCGCGAGCTCCTGGCGTCGGTCGAGCGCGGCGAGGAGATCACCGTCACGCGGCGTGGGCAAATCGTCGCGCGAATCGTGCCGGCACGAGCGAAGCGGAGTCGCGTGCCATGGCCCGATTTCGAGGCTCGCATGAAGCGCTCGTTTCCGGCCGGGCCGCCGCCGGGAAAAGCCGCGAGCGAGCTCGTCGATGACATGCGTCAGGAGCGGCGTTGATCCCCTACTTCGACACCGGCGTCATCGCGAAGTGGTACGTGCCGGAGGCAAACTCGGCGGCCGCCCTCGCGCTCCGAGCCAAGTTCAAGCCTCCTTGCATTCTCACTCCCCTGCATCGACTCGAGCTGACGACGGCCTGGCACCTCAAGGTGTTTCGCAAGGAGGTCTCGCTCACGGCGGCCGCGCAGGCCGCGAGCGATCTGCAGGCCGACATCAACGGCGGCGTCTGGCTCATGCCTCCGCTCGACTTCGAGGAAGTGTTCGCGTGCGCCGAACGGCTGTCGCGTGTTCACGCTCCTCAGCTTGGGACTCGCACCCTCGACATTCTTCACGTCGCCGCTGCCGTCGAGCTAGGCGCCACGCACTTCGTCACCGGCGACAAGCGCCAGGCAGCGCTCGGCAAGGCCGCGGGCATGAAAGTCACTCAGGGCTAGGGCCTCGCGAGAGCTCGCGCGGAGCGGACGGATCCGGTGCTCTCTACACTGCCGACCGCCGGCCTTGACGGTGCCGGCGCGCGAAGGTAGCTAAAGCGGGCGATTTCAGCCTGCAATTGCCGATGAGAGCCCCCTTCGTTCACGCGCGCCCGAGCCGAGGGATCCTTGGCGCGGCCATCCTCCTCGCGAGCACCGTCGCGTGCGGCGAGAAGCCTGGGGCGAGCGGCACTTCTGCGAGCGCAGGGGCCTCGGCGACCGGGGCCTCGACGACGGCGCAGGCGAACAAGCCGCGCGTCAAGCTCGCAGGGGTCGACACCTCGGTGCTGACGACGCGGGAGCACCAGACGTGGAGCGAGCTCGTGACCGAGCTGCTCGCGCCGTGCAAAGAGGTCGCGGTCCCGATCGCCCAGTGCGTCGAGGAGAAGCGCGCGTGCGGGACGTGCCTCCCTGCGGCCGAGCTGTTGCTGCGCTCGGTGCAGGCGGGCCTGCCGCGAGAAGACGTCCTCTCCGTGTTCGAGGCGCGCTTTCACCCCGACAAGGTCAAGGCGATCGTCATCGGCGGCTCGCCGTCCAAGGGGCCGAGCGATGCGCCCGTGACGGTGGTCGAGTTCGCCGACTTCGAGTGTCCGGCGTGCGGCGCCGCGTATCCGTTGCTCGAAGAGGTGTACGCCGGGCTCGAAGGCAAGGTGCGCTTCGTGTTCAAGCACTTTCCGTTGTCGAGCCACCCGAACGCGAAGCTCGCGGCGCAGGCGGCGTTCGCGGCGCAGCGGCAGGGGCAGTTCTGGCCGATGCACAAGGTGCTGTTCAATAACCAGCTGCGGCTCGCCGAGCCCGAGCTCGTGGGCTACGCCGAGAAGGCCGGGCTCGACGTCGCGAAGTTCAAGCAGGACATGCACTCGGCGGAGGCGAAAGAGCGGGTCGAGGCCGAGCTGAAGCAAGGGGAAGCGCTCGGCGTCGCGGCCACGCCCACGGTCTATGTCAACGGGCGCGAGTGCGATCTGACGAAGCTCGCGGATCCCGAGCGCGATCTGAAATGGTGGATCGAGCTCGAGCTGAAGCTCGTGCAAGCAGGCACGCAGCCCGCAGGCTCGCCCACGGCGACGCCCGCGACGAGCGCGAGCGCTGGGGCGGCGGCGCCCACGACGGGCGCGAGCGCTGGGGCAGCTCCTCGTGCGCCACGCGCGCCGGGTCGCTAGCACGACGGAGCCGAAGGGATCGGCGCTGTGATCATGCCGCCATCGCGCGAGGCACGGACGTGAAGCTGCTCGAGAGCTGCGGCTGCTTTCCGACCGGGCGCCACTACCCGGGGATCGCGCACCTGCTCAGCGTCGAGGCGGTCGGAGTCGCCCACGGCTTCGACGCGGACGGCGCGTGGCTCGACCATCCGATCGCCTTCATCGACACGGAGACGACGGGCCTCGATCCGAAGACCGAGCGCATCATCGAGCTTGGCATCGTGCTCGGCAGAGGCGGCGAGATCGTGGCGCGCCACAACTGGCTCGTGAATCCAGGGATCCCGATCCCGCGAGAGTCGACCGAGGTGCACGGGATCCGCGACGAGGACGTGGCAGACAAACCGAGCTTCAAGGAGATCCTCCCGGAAGTGCTCGCGTGCCTCGGGGACGCGGTCGCCGGTGCCTACAACGCGGGCTTCGACCGGGGCTTCGTGCTCGCCGAGGTGGCGCGTGCGGGCGGGCCGATCCTCAACGGGCCGCCGGCGCTCGAGGAGGGCGTCGACTGGCTCGATCCGCTCGTGTTCGCGCGCGAGATGTGGAAGGGGCAGGGCGAGAGCCGCGCGCTCGCGGCCGTGGCCGAGCGGCTCGGGATCGCGCTCGAGCGTGCGCACCGCGCGACCGACGACGCCGAGGCGGCGCTGCGCGTCTTCTACGCGATGGCCCCCGACGCGCGGCTCCCCAAGAGCTACGGCGCGCTCGTGCGCGAGCAGCGACGCCTCGCGCGGCAACAGCAAGAAGCGCAGCGATTCTGGCGCAAATAGCGCGGCGATCCAGGCGCAAGTAGCGGTGGAGAGGGCGCATGGCGGCAAAACGCAGGCTCCCGGTGTTGCAGCCGAAGGAAGCGGGAGAGGAGCGTCCGCCGTGGCAGTGGATCGGGATCGGCGGGCTCCTCACGATCGCGCTGTGGCTGCCCTTGTCGATGCTCGCGGGCGTCGTGGCCGCGCGGATCTTCGCGCGCTACGTGCCCGGCAACGACGAGGCGTCGACGCTCGCGGCGTATGAGGCGCTGCCGCCGGGCAAGCGGATGCTGCTCGGAGCACTCATGGTGGTGGGGCCGCTCGTGGCGCTCTCGGTCGCGGCGCTTACCTCGGGGCTCGTCGTCGGTCGCTTCGGCGGGCGCGCGGGAAAGAGAGAGGCAGCGCTCGGGGGGCTCCTAGCGGCGACGCTCGCGGTCGTCGCATCGGCGCCGAACATGCTGGTCGAGGCCGGAGCGCTCGACTGGCTGCTTACGTCGGCTGTCGTGCTCGGTGTCGCGGCGCTGACTGGGTATTTGAGCGGCGCCGGCGGCGAGAAGCTGCGTCGGCGGGGCTGACTGCGGCGCTCAGTGGCGCTCTTTCGGCTACGCCACGATTGGCAATCTGCGAGCGCTTGCGGCGCTCGTTGGCGCTCTTCCGTTCACGCCACGATTGGCAATCTGCGGACGCGCACGGCCTTCTCGCGCGGGTTCTTCACGGTCTCTTTCACGCGTGCCTGGTAGTCGCCGACCTCGCGCTCTTGGCTGGCGAGCGGGTGCTCGTGGATCGTGCGCTCGCCCTCGATAATGGGCAGCTCTTCGTGCTTGGCATACACCGGGTGCTTGCCGTGGGTGCGGTACCACTCGGCCAGCGTGGCATTGGCCTTCATCTTCTCGAGGATGTTGCGCCAGCCGACTCCGGTGTTGTAGGCGCAGAAGCTGATCTCGCCCATCTGCGTGCCATACGGAATGATGCAGAGCTCGGTGCGGCGAAAGTCGTAGTTGTAGAGATCCTGAAACCACATCCCGGCGACGAACAGCGCGCGCCACTCGAAGCCCTTGGCGTCGTCCTCGCCCGCGTGGGCGACGCCCGTCTGGCTGAGGAACTGCCGCAAGAGCGTGTGAAGATGAAAGCCCTCGGGGGCGCGCTCGGGCCGGAAATGGCGCAGCACCGAGAGGGCGAGGCGCGCCTTGCCCATGGGTCCGCCGCGCCCGTCGTCGAAGATCTCGCGGAGATCGGCGAGCAGGCTCTCGAGGTCGAGCACCTCGCAGAGCGGCACCATTTGCTTGGTGCGTTTGTGGACGAGGAGGACCGTGCCAATGCCGCAGTTCGGGTGACAGCCGCACTTCAGCTGCCCCCAGTCCTTGTCGGGCCCGTCGATGAGGTCGCACACGTCGCCGAAGGGGCTGAGCGCGCTCAGCGGAAACCAGTCGCGGAGGGGACGCGTCGCGCCAGTCTGGGCTTGGATGTCGTGGGCGAGGTGCGAGAGCGTGTAGCGTTGCGCGTGGCGTAGCTCGGGCGTGATGCTCTCGTCGCGCCCGGTGAAGCTCACCGGCTGAAAGCTCACGACCGTGATCTTGTCGGCGTTCTCGACCGCGAACTCGACGATGGGCCCGACCTGGTCGTTGTTGACGCCGTTGATGACCGTGACGACGAGGATGACGTCGATGCCGGCGGCGGCGAGCTCCTCGATCGCGCGGAGCTTCACGTCGTAGAGGTTCTTGATCTTGCGGTGGCTGTTGGCCTCGTTGGTGACGCCGTCGAACTGCAGGTACGCCATGCGCAGGCCCGCCTCTTTGCAGACCTTGGCGAACCCCGGCTCTTGCGCGAAGCGGAGGCCGTTCGTCGCGCACTGCACGGCGAAGTAGCCCACCTTGCGCGCGTAGCGGATCGCGTCGAGGAAGTGCGGGCTCAGCGTCGGCTCGCCGCCCGAAAACTGCACGCTCATCTGCCGGCGCGGGCGCACCTCGATCGAGTCGTCGAGCAGCTTCTGGATCTCCGGCCACTCGAGCTCGTGGACGAAGCCGACCTGGTTTGCGTCCATGAAGCACGGGTCGCACATCATGTTGCAGCGGTTGGTGAGATCGATCGTGAGCACGCCGCCGCGCCCGTAGCGAATGGTGCTCGAGCCGTGCTGGTGCAGGGCGTCGGGCGTCATCTTCACGTCGCGGCCCGGAAAGAGGCTCTCGATGCGCGCGAGAAAGCGCGGGTCGGTCGAGATGACGTCCGAGAACTCGCCGTGGGTCGGGCAGCGCTTCTCCATCACGATGCGCCCGTTTTGCTCGCGGATGGTCGCCTTGATCTCGCCCGGGTTGTCGTGGACGAGCGTCGCGAGCTCGATCTCGCCGGCGAGGATCTCGCGGCGCACCTCGCGCACGCACTCGGGGCACAGGCTCGTCGTCTCGCGCGGCCAGCCGAGCGGCGGCTTCTCGCGGTCTTTGCCGCGTGGAATGGGCGCGTCGGACCAGCGCGGATGGAACGGCGGCGGCTCGGGCAAGAGGGCGTCGAGCTCGCGGGCGAGCGGCCAGGCGAGGTCGGCGGTGCGCGCTGCGGCGCGCTCGAAGGTACGAAGAAGGCGCGTGAACATGAGAGCGAACACCCCCGGAAGGACGCCCACGATAGTGCGAGTGCGGAGGGGGGCTAGAACGAATTTTCGGCGTGGTGTGCGCCGGGTCGGGTGCGCCGCGTGGTGTGCGCCGCGTGGTGTGCGCCGGGTGGAGTGCGCCGCGTGGTGTGCGCCGCGTGAAGTGCACCGCGTCGGGTGCGCCGCGTGGGGACGAGCGTGACAGCGCGCGACGCATGTTCGATAGTCGCACGATGAGGCGAGCCCCCCGCCGATGGAGCAGCGCCGCCGCGGGCTTGCTGCTCGTGGCGACGGGGCTCGTCAGCGACACCGCCTTCGGGAGAAAGCCCGCGCGACCTTGGTCGACGAAGGGGCCGAAGGCGCAGCCGGCGCAGGCATACGCGCAGCCGGGGTACGCGCAGCCGATGGCCGTGCTGCCGCGGCTCGTGCCGCCGCCCGTCGCGCCACCGCCGGCGTTCGGCGCGATGGGCATGGCCGGCGCGTGGCAGACCGAGCTCGTGGCTCCGATCGGGGTCGCGCCGAGCTTCATCGAGCCGCGGGTGATGTTGCGCGCGCGGCTCGGGGCCGAGCGTGGACGCGCGCTGCTCGTCGCCGGGAGTCTCGCGGACCGCATGCGCGGCATCGAC
>SYFR01000382.1 GCA_005800325.1 Myxococcales bacterium
CCCGCAAACTCCGACTCCAGCGAAACCCCACCGCTCGTCAAATCTCTCATGGTGGCGCCAACATGAGTTCCATCCGGCCCACGTCAAGATGTGCAGGATCGTGAGACACAAGTGCGCTGCGTTCCTCGCTCCTCGTCGCCTAGCAGCCGGACCCTCTTGGGGCGGAGGACTGCGCTTAGGGCACGAGACCGACTAGCGCCCGACGAGGAACGCCACGTAGGCGGCTTCGCTCGGCTCACGTCCGAGGAACTCGCGCAGCATGGTGCGCTCGTCGCGCGAGCCGCCGCGCGTCAGCACGTGCTTCTTCCACGCCGCCGCGGTCTCCTTGTCGAAGAGCCCGGCCTTCTTGAAGCGGTCGAGCGCGTCGTACGCGAGCGCCAGCGACCACTGGTAGCCGTAATACCCGGCGTCATACCCGATGAGGTGGCCGAAGCTCGACTGGAAGTGGGTGCCCTTCACGTAGCGGAACGAGAACTCCTTCTTGTGCACGCGCTCGAGCACCTGTGTCGTGTCGAACGGCGGCGTCGTCGTGTGGTAGGCGAGGTCGAGGTTCGCCAAGAAGAGCTGCCGCTCGGTGTGCAGGGCGATGCCGAAGCGTCGCGAGCGCTCCATCGCCGTGAGCATCGCCTGCGGCAAGGGCTGCCCGGTCTTCGCGTGGCGCGCGAACCGGCCGAGGGCCTCGGGCGACCACGCCCACTCTTCGAACATTTGCGACGGCGCCTCGACGAAGTCGCGCACCGTGTTCGTCCCGGCGAACGACGCGAGCTCGGCCTCGGTGAGGATGTGGTGCAGCACGTGCCCGAACTCGTGGAAGTAGGTCACCACTTGGTCGTGCGGCATCGGCTCGCCGGGCGGGGGGAAGTTGCAGACGAGCGCGGCGATCGGGGTCTGGCGCGTGCCATCGGACAGCGTCTTGCCCGTGCGGATCCCGAACATCGCGGCGTGCTTGTACTTGTTCGCGCGCGGCGCGAGATCGAGGTAAAACCTGGCGATCGACCGCCCGCCGGAGCGTACCTCGTAGCCCTTCACGCTCTCGTGCCACTGCACACCCTCGAGCGGCGCGTACTCGAGCCCGTACATCTCCGCCGTGATCGCGAGCAGCCCCCTCGTGACGGCATCGACCTCGAAGTAGTCGGCTAGCAGCTTGCTATCGAGCGACAGCCGCTGACTCTTGATGCGATCCGCCACGAAATAGCGGTCCGCTTCGATCATGGCGCGGCTCGGATCCGGCACCGCCTTCTGGAACTCGGCTCCGAAGTCGCGGAACTCGGTCGCGATCGCCGGCTCGATGGCGCTGTGGACGCGCGTGAGAAATCCGAGCGCGCTCGCGGCGTTCTTCGCCATGCGCGGCTCGGTGGCGTAGTCCGCCCAGTGCGCGTAGCCGACGAGCTGCGCCTTCTCGTGGCGGAGCGCGAGGATGCGGTCGAGGCGCGCGACGTTGGCGTCCCCGCCGCGATTCGTGAACTTCACGAAGAGGTCGCGGGCGAGGTTGCGATCGGCCGCGTAGGTGACGAACGGGTAGTAGTCCGGGTAGTCGGTGTTGACGACGACCTTGCCGTCGCTGCGCGGCGGGTGCGCCTTCTTGAAGGACTCGGGCAGGCCGCGCAGCTGCTCGGGCGCGAGCTCGATCTGATGCGTCGTCGCCCCGATCTCCGCGACGAACCGCTGCCCGAGCTCGGTCAGCTCCTGGTTGAGCTCGCGAAGGCGCGCCTTGCCCTTCTCGTCGAGCTCGGCCCCGCGGCGGCGCAGCTCCCGCACCACATGCTCGAGGAAACGTTGCCGCTCCTCGGACAAGCTCTCGCCCTTGGCGGCATACGCGACGACGACGCGCGCGAGGCGTTCGTCGAGGTAGAGGCCGGTCTCGACCTCGTCGGTCTTCTTCTCACACTCCTGCGCGGCGGTGCGCACGTCTTCGCTCGGATGCGCGACGCCCAAGAGGTACGGCAGCTCCGAGGCATTGCTGATCGAGAGGAACGCGTCGTCGAGGTGTCCGAGGGTCCGCTCCCACGTGAGCGTGGCGGCCGCCGCAGGATCGAGCGCCGCGACCTCGCCCACGATCCGCGTGGCGAGCGCGAGGTTGTCGGTGCAGAGCGCGCGCACGCCCGCCGCGTCCTTGGCGACCGCGAGCGGCTCGACCACGGTGAGCGCCACCTGCGACGGCGGCGCCGCCACCGCCGGTGTCACGGGAGGAGCGTCGACGATGGGCTTCTCGGTGGCGACGGGCGGCGGCGGGGGCACCGCGGGGCGGCAGCTCGCGCTCGCCGCGACGAGGGCGGCACATAGGACGAATCGAGGCGACGGCATGGCACGCGTCGATAGCACGTCGCGCATCACGGCGCGCGAAACGAGAGAGCCCGGCGCCGCCTCCACGCAGGAGAGGCCACCGGGCTCTTCGTCGTCGCTACCCTCCAATGGGGTGAGCGACGTCGCTCGTCACGGCTCGCGCCGCGCGAGGCTCGTCACGGCGTGATCGCGTGGGCGCCGCACAGGTAGTGCGTCGACGCCGCGCCGTTCATGATCATCGAGGTCGCGCTGATCTTCACGTAGTGGGTCCCCGCCACCGGGGCGATCGGGGACGTCTTGCTCGCGTCCGGCGACGCCTTCGACCACACGATGTCGGCCGCGTCGGTCTCGGTCTCGCTCTCGAGGGCGGCCTTGGTCGGATCGCTGAAGACCTCTACCTTCATGTCGGCGACGCCGGAGCCGGCGCGCTGCGACGAGCACACGATGACGATCTCGTCATTCTTCGCCGCCTCGAACGACCACCAGTCCGTGTCCGCTCCGGCAGCGCCCAGGGTGCCGCCAAGGAAGTGGAGCGTGGCCGCGGGATCCGCGCCGGCCTGCGCCATCGCGACCTCCGCGCCCATCGCCGTGTCGTTCGCCATGTCGTCCATCTCCTGCGGATTCACCGTGTCGGTCGTCGCGAACTTGAAGAAGTAGGAGTCGTTCGCGCCGGCCATCGCCCCCGCGGGGCGCGCGGCCTGGATGTAGATCGTGCTGCCCGGAGTGATCGGGAGCGAGCTGATGCCGTCGCTGCCCTTGGCGTAGTCGAGCAGCCCGATGAGCGAGTTCTGGCCGGAATACACCTTCACGGGACCCGGGGCGCCGGTCGAGCCGAAGCCGTCGGTGCCGCTCGGCGTGAAGTACAGGCTCATCGCCTTCACGCCCGCGGGCGCGGTGAACGAGAACGTGTCCTTGTCCGCCGCCGGCGAGAAGACGCCGTAGAGGTTGGCGAAGTACTGGCCCGTCATCGCGTCGACGCTCGGGTTCTCCATCTTTTGGGCGCCGGAGGGGTCGACGAGGTCGTTCGGCTCTTTGTCCTCCTCGTAGCCATCGTAGAGCGCGGCATCGATCGGGAACATGATCGCGCGGTAGGTGAAGCTCGGATCGCCCTCGGCGGGCATCCCGGCCCAGGTGCTGAACTCCTGGACCTCGAGGCAATAGGTGCCGTCCTGCTCGACGCGATAGAACATCTCGCTGTCCGTGCTCGCGCGCGGGAACGAGTCGTCGACCTGGGCCAGCTGGGTCTGCCCATCCGCCGTGAGCAGCGTGAGCACCGTGTCGATCCCGCTCGGATCGTCCATCGGGTTCGCGTCGGTCGTCAGCGCGATCCACTGCCCGGCCTTCACCGTGAACTTGTAGTAGTCCTTGTCCTCGGCGGGGTTGATGACGCCCTTGCCCTCGTAGAAGAGGCCGCCGGCCGAGTTCATCAGCTCGGCCATGTCGACCGCGTCGCTGCAGCTCGTGCTCTCGTCGGCGACCATCATGCCGGTGCTCGTCGTCGCGACCGTCGAGGTCGTCGGCCCGGGGCCCGCCGTGGTGCTCGCGGTCGCGCCTCCTGCGCCGCCCGCACCGTCCTCGATCACCTTCGTCTCCACCGAGCAGCCATACGCGGCGACGAGGGCAGACACACCGACCCAACCCAAAGCTTGGATGCGCTTCATGGCGTTACCTTTCGAGCAAGAATGGACAGGACTGTCCGAGAAGAATGAAAGCCACCCCAGGAGCGACCCCCGACCTAAGGGGGGGGCTCGGGACGCGCTTATTTACGGTGTCGCCTGCGCTTGGGCAAGGCGAATCGCAGCAACAGGCGAATCGCAGCAACAGGCGAATCGCAGCAACAGGCGAATCGCAGCAACCGGCGAATCGCAGCAACGGGCGAATCGCAGCAACAGGCGAATCGCGCCGTGGCCGGGGCTGCGGGCGGAGCGGGCGGCGCGGCGCCGGAATGTCCGGGGGGGGTGCTGCTCTCGTGCGGCGACGGCTTCCTAGCGCCGGCCGAGCCGGTGGAACGCAGCCGGCGCGCTGCCTGGTGGCGCGCGCTGCTCGCCGAGGGCCGGACGCCACGAGCGCTCTAGCGCCGGCCGAACCGCCGCTCGTCGTCCGCGGGAGGCGTGGGCACCGGCAAGGTCGGCGCGGGCGGCTCTTTCTTCGCCGGCTCGTTCAAGAGGTACGGGTGCGCGAAGCGCGACGTGCAGGCGAAGTACGGGTCGCGGTAAAACTCCCAATGGAGATACACGCGGCCGTTCGGCGACACGATGACGGCCGGCGGCTTGCCATAGGGTGACGCTTCTTCGAGCGAGCGCAGCGCGGCGACCTCGAACGCCGTCACGCCGCTCGGCTTCACGACGCCCGCGTCGACGAGCTTGCCGTTCTCGCCGTCGAGGACGATCTCGACGTGCGTGACGAGCTTCAGATCGGCCAGCTTGTCGCCCGCTGCGGTCGGAAACGTCTGCAGAAACCCGTCCGCGAAGATCGGGTGAATGCGGTTGTGCATCTGGTTGATGTACGTCGCAAACGGCACCCTGGCGGCGTTGAGGTTCGTCTGGTTGCCGAGCTTGACGACCGGATCGTAGTTCTCGATCGCCGCGCGGTATTTCTTGAAGTCGATCCCCTTGCGCGCGCCCCGATGCTTGGCGAGCCGCACGTTGCGCGCGCGCTCTTGCTCATGGCGGAGGTTGTCCCCGCCGAGCGCCGCCTGCAGGCCGAAGGCGTCGATGCTGTGCCGGCTCGCGAGCTTGCCCGGCACGTCGAGCCCCGGGAGCTCGAGCCGCGCCTTCTTGCCGCGCCTGCCCTGGCGCGCGCGCTGCGCCTGCTTGCCGTCGCCGCCCTCCGGGCTGATGTCCCACGCGGCGCTCGGGCGCTCGACGGTGCCCGGCAGTTTCTCGCCCTGCCCCGCCTCTCTCTCGCGCGCGCCCTTCTCTTCGGCGACGCCGCGCTGACCGATGCGCTCCTCGGGCGCCCGCGGAGTTCGCGCGACCGGGGCGTCCTCTTTCTCGGGTCCCGCTTTGCTGCCGGGGCGCGGCGCTCCCTCGCCGGGCGCATCCACGCTGTGCCCGGGCGCTGCCTCGTCGGCGTTGCCGGGCTCGGGGTGCGCGCCGTCGTGCGGGTTCCCGCCGCCCGTCGGCTTCGGCGCGTTCTGGTCGTAGGAGCGATGGCGCGCCATCGTCTCCTCGTCGGTCTTGTTCGCGTGCTCGGCGATGCGCGCCGCCGTGGGGTTGTCGGCTTGGTCCGGCTCGAGCGTCGGATCGTTCTGGATCGCGATGCGCCCGTCTTTCGGCAGCGGCGCGAGCTTCTCTTCGGGCTTCGGTCCCTCGGGCGGCTTCTCCTCGGCCTGCGGTGGCGGCACCATCGGCAGCTCGAGCGGCTTCGGCAGGTCGGCCTTTTTCTCGTCGGGCTGCTTCGCTTCGGGGCGGGGCGCGCGCGGCTCTTCTTTGGGCGCTGGCACCTTCGCGTCGTGCTTCGGCGGCTCGAGCTTCTCCGCGTCCGGCGCGTCCTCGTCGCTCGGCTCCGCCTCGTCGTCGGCGGTCTCCGCCTCGGGCTCGGGCGGCTCTTCGGGCGGAGTTTCCTCGAGGATCTCGATCTCGGTGCCGTCGCGCGCGCGCCCGACGGCCGAGCGGATCTCGCCGCGCACGCCGCGCGAAAAACGAAGGATCGAGATCCGCCCGTCGAGCTCGCGCGCCACCTCGGTCGCGCCGCCGCCGCCGACGAGGTGGAACAGCACCGCCGCGGGAAGCCACAACAAGATCGGAATGTGGGCTTCGCGCAACATGGGGCGGGAGGACGCTCGGACGAGGCGCGCGAGGCGGCCCGGCGGAGGGACGGTACTGTGCAAACGTTACGCTAGCATTCGACCTCCGGCCCATCAACGCGACGTTCGCACGCGAGGCTCGCGGGCGCCGTGTCTGCGGCGCGGCCTCAAGGCGCGCGCGAAGCCGCCGTTCGTAGCGGCATGGCCGCGTCCTCTCCCTTCGAGCGCGTGCTGCAAGCGGAGCTCCTCGGGGACGCGGTGCGCTCGCAGGTCCGCGCCGAGACCGCCCCGGCGGCATTTCCGACGTACGGCTGGGCGAGCTTTCGCCGTCCTCACGCGAGCGACCCATGCGCGTCGGGGTTCGGTGCCGCGACCGAGTCGCGAGCTGCGGAGTCGCCGGCCGTCGAAGCGTCGCGCGAGGCTAGCCGGCATGCGAGCGAGCCACTTCCCCGGTCGCGCACACGCCGCCAGGTCGCGCTCGAGCGGCTCGGTCTCGACGCCGCGGCGACGGCGGCGGAAGTGCGCCGCGCGTTTCGGCGGCTCGCGCTCGCGCAGCATCCCGATCGCCAGGGCGGCTCGCACGCGGCGTTCGTCGCGCTCGGCAGCGCGTACCGCGAGGCGCTCGCCTGCGCCGGTTGAGTGGCGCGGAGCGGGCGCCTTCAGCCGCGCCACGAACCGCGGCGCCGGCGCCTCACTTCACGATCGCGTCCCAGCTCTCGCCGATCTCCGCGGCGGTCCACGGCGCGTCGCCGTCCTTGAACTTGCCGCGCGTCTCGATGACCTTGAAGGCGTACATGCGCGCGCCGCTGACGGCGAGCACGAAGCCCGTGCGGTCCTCGCAGAGCGGGGACGCGAGAAACAGCGCCGCGGGCGCGATGTGCTCGGGCGTGAGCGTGTCCACGCCCTGAAACATCGGCAGATCTTCGGTCATGCGCGTCTTGGCGATCGGCGCGATGGCGTTCACCGTGATGCGGTGCTTCTGCAGCTCGATCGCGGTCGTGCGCGTGAGGCCGTAAATCCCGGCCTTCGCGGCCGAGTAGTTCGCCTGGCCGAAGTTGCCGAGCATGCCGGACACGCTCGTGGTGTTCACGATGCGGCCGCCCTCCCCCTGCGCGAGCATCTGCGCGGCCGCCGCCTGCGTGCATAGGAACGTGCCCTTCAGGTGCACGGCGATGACCGCGTCCCACATCGCCTCGGTCGTCTTGAGCAGCGTCTTGTCACGCAGGATCCCCGCGTTGTTGACCAGCACATCGACGCGCCCGAACGACGCCACCGCGGCGGCGACGATGCGCTCGGCGCCCTCCTTCGTCGCGACCGAGTCGAAGCACGCGACCGCTTCGCCGCCGAGCGCGCGGATCTCGGCGGCGACCTCGTTAGCCGCCGCGTCGCCCGCGCCGACGCCGTCGCGCGCCCCGCCGACGTCGTTCACCACGACCTTCGCTCCTTCACGCGCGAGCGCGAGCGCCTCGGCGCGACCGATGCCGCCGCCCGCGCCCGTGACGATCGCGACCTTGCCGTCCAAGAGACCCATCGCTGCTCGCTCCCTGCGTGAAAACCCTGAGAATTGCGGCGAATGCCACGCGCGCGAGGTGGGATGACGTCGCGGCGCGAGCTCTCTCTATCGCAGCGAGGGCGGGCAACCAAGCGCGGCGAGCCAACAAGAGCCACGCGGACGCGAGACGAGGGTCGCGGTGGCTCGGGTTCGCGACTATTGAAGGAGGGTCGCACGAGGCGCAATCGCAGCGCCGAGCCCGCCATGCAGACCTACTACGTCACGACGCCCATCTATTACATCAACGACGTGCCGCACCTCGGCAGCGCGTACACGACCGTGGTGGCGGACGCCCTCGCGCGCTACCGGCGCCTGCGCGGCAGCGATACGTTCTTTCTCACCGGCACCGACGAGCACGGCCTCAAGATCCAGCGCGCCGCCGCCGAGCGCGGGATCGAGCCGCAGGCGCTCGCCGACGAGGTGAGCGGGGTCTTTCGCGCGAGCTGGCCGAAGCTCGGCTGCGAGCCCGACGATTTCCTTCGCACGAGCTCCGAGCGGCACAAGCGCGGCGCGCAGGCCATGTGGCAGCGCATCGCGGATCGTGGCGACATCTACCTCGGTCACTACGAGGGGCTCTACTGCGTGGGCTGCGAGGCGTACTACACGGACAAGGAGCTCGAGCAGCCGGGGGGGATCTGTCCGACGCACAAGAAGCCGGCCGAGCTCGTGAAGGAAGAGAGCTACTTCTTTCGGCTGAAGCACTACGGCGAGCGCCTCTTGCGCTTCTACGACAGCCGCCCCGACTTCGTCTTGCCCGAGAGCCGCATGAACGAGGTGAGGAGCTTCGTCGCGGGCGGGCTCGAGGACTTGAGCGTGTCGCGCACGACGTTCAAGTGGGGCGTGCCGGTGCCGGGCGACGCGCGGCACGTCATGTACGTGTGGTTCGACGCGCTCAGCAACTACTTCACCGCGCTCGCCGAGCCGAGCGAGCACAAGAAGTATTGGCCGGCCACGGTGCACCTCGTGGGCAAAGACATCCTGCGCTTTCACGCGGTCTAGGGGCCGGCGTTCCTGATGGCGGCGGGCTTCTCGGACAGCGAGCTGCCGCGGCACGTCGTGGCGCACGGGTGGCTCACCTACGGCGGACAGAAGATGAGCAAATCGCTGCGCAACACCGTCAGCCCGGTCGCCCTCGCCGAGGCGGTGTCGCCGACGGTCGGCGTCGACACGGTGCGCTACTGCCTCTTGCGATCGATCTCGTTCGGGCAAGACGGCGACTTCTCGATCGACGACGTGCTCGCGCGCTACGGCGCCGATCTCGGCAACACGCTCGGCAACCTGTTGAACCGCGTTCACCCGTTCGACGGCGACGGCAGCGTCGCGGCCGCGCCCGACGGTCCGCTCGAGGCGGAGCTCGTCGCGGCGATCGACGCCGCGGCGGCGCAGGCGGCCGAGGCGTGGGATGCCGTCCTGCCGACGCGCGCGCTCGAGGCGATCTGGACGGGCCTGCAGGCGGCGAACGGGTACTTCGACAAGGCCGCGCCGTGGGCGATGAAGAAGACCGAGCCGGCGCGGGTGCCGACGATCGTCCGCAGTGTGGCGCGCGTGCTCGACGCGGTGAGCGTCATGGTGGCGCCCGTGATGCCGAAGGTCGCGGCGGCGATGCGCGAGCAGCTGGGCCTCGTTCCGCTCGCGTCCGCGGTGGGCCGCGACCAGTGGCCGGTGCGGGTCCCCGAGCGACCGCCGGGTTCGCAGCTCGTGCGAAAAGAGCCGATTTTTCCGCGGTTTTCGCCCGAACACGCGGCGCTCTTGCGCGAGAAGTTCGCCGCCCCGCGTGCGCCGCTCGAGGCCGCATCGGGTGCACCGGGTGCGACGGGAGCGGCATCGGGTGCGACGGGAGCGGCTGAGGCTGCGCCAGCGAGCAAGTCCGAGATCGGCTACGACGACTTCGCCAAGCTCGAGCTGCGGGTCGGCGTCGTCACGAGCTGCGAGCGCATCAAGGGCAAGGACAAGCTGCTCCGGCTCGCGGTCGACGTCGGCGAAGCGGAGCCGCGCAGCATCGTCGCGGGGCTCGCCCTCGCCTACGCACCCGAGGCGCTCTTGGGCAAGCGCGTCAGCGTACTGTGCAACCTCGCGCCGCGGAGCTTCGGCAAGGGGCTCGTCTCGCACGGGATGTTGCTCGCGGCGACGGACGCCGCGGGGCTGCGGCTCGTCGCACCAGACGGCGCTACCGTCGCGGGCGCGCCCATCAAATAGGCGGCGCTCTTCAGCGAGCGCGGCGCTCTGCATCGCGGCGGCTCGTCGTCGAGGCGCCCATCGCATAGGCGGCGCTCTTCAGCGACGCGGCTCGTCGTCGTGCGTCCCTTCGACGCGCGCGTGCACCCGGCCGCGCTCGAGGCGGACCTGCAGCACGTCGCCGGGGCGAAGCGTGGCGGCGTCGGTGAGCACGTGGCCCTCGCTCGTCGTGGCGATCGCGTAGCCGCGTCCGAGGACCGCGAGCGGACTGAGCGCGTCGAGGCGCGCGGCACCGGCTGCGAGCACCCGCTGCTGGACGGCGAGGCGGCGGCGCATCGCGAGCGCGAGCCGCGGCAAGAGCCGCGCGACGTCGGCGCGTGCCTGCGCGAGCACATGGCGAGGATCGCGCGCGTCGAGGCGGCGCTTGTCCGCGACGAGCCGCTCGCGGCGGCCTCGCATGCCGCGCAACATGGCGCGCTCGAGGCGCTGCGTGAGCTCGTCGAGGCGCTGCTCGGCTTCGTGCAAGCGGTGCCGCGGCTCTCCGAGCGCTTGCTCGAGCCGGGCGAGCCGGGCATGGCGACTCGCGAGCCGGTGGCGCATCGCGCGCTGTGCGCGTGCCACGAGATGGGCAAGCGTAGAGGTGCGCTCGCTCTCGCTCGGTACCAGGCGCTCGGCCGCTTGCGAGGGCGTCGCGGCGCGAAGATCGGCGGCGAGATCGCACAACGAGACGTCGACCTCGTGGCCGACGGCGCTCACGACCGGCACCTTCGCCGCGGCCACGGCGCGCACGACGCGCTCGTCGTTGAAGGCCGCGAGATCTTCGGCCGAGCCGCCGCCGCGGGTCACGATCATCGCGTCGAGCCCGGGCACGCGGGCGGCGAGCTCGATGGCGCGGACGAGCTCCTCGGGCGCCGCGGCGCCTTGCACCGAGGTGTGCACGAGCAAGAGCGTCACCGGCCCGCGCTGAAAGGCGACCTTGCGCACGTCGCTGAAGGCCGCCCCCTCGCGGCTCGTGACGACGGCGATCGTGCGCGGATCCGTCGGCAGCGGGCGCTTCTTGCCGGGATCGAAGAGCCCCTCGTCCTTGAGCTTCGCCTTCAGCTTCTCGAGCGCGGCGAGCAGCGCTCCGCGTCCGGTCTCGTGCACGCGCTCGACGACGAGCTGCAGCTTGCCGCGCGGCGCGAAGATGGTGGCGCGGCCCGACACGACGATGCGGTCGCCGTCCCGCAGCGGCGCGCGCAGCCGTGACGCCGCCCCGCGAAACATCGCGCAGTCGATGATGGCGTCCTCGGTCTCGTCCTTGAGCGTGAAGTAGAGGTGGCCGCTCTGCTGCTGCTTGAGGCCGCGGATTTCTCCGCGCACGCGCACGTCCGCGGTCTTGTGCTCGAGCAGGCGCTTGAGGCGCAGATCGAGAGCCGCGACGCTGAGCACCTCGGGTTCGGTCGCTTCGCGTGGGCCCCCCTCGAGAGGCCTCCCCCCTTCGGGGAGCGGGAGCTCGATCGGGGCTGGAGCGGCGTCCCGCCGAGTCGCTGCCCCAACGGGCGGAGGGAACTCGAGCGGGGGTGGAGCGGCGTCCCGCCGAGTCGCTGCCCCAACGGGCGGAGGCAGTTCGATCGGGGGCGGAGCGGCAGCGGCGCGCAGGAACGGCAGCTCTGCTTGCGGCTCGGGCGCTGGGCCGCTCTTCTCGCTCGGCCGCGCGGAGGGACCCCTCTGGCCCTGCTTGTCGCCGCTCGTCATCGGCGGCCATTCTATACGCGCATGCGAGGCGCCGTGGTCCACATATCGCGGTCTGTGTCGCGCTCAATCACTTCCAACGACTGCCCGGTGTGATGGCCCAGAATGCCGTTGAGCTTGGTGCGCAATCGCAAAATTTCGCGCGCCTGAATTTCGATATCAGAGGCTTGTCCCTGCGCGCCGCCCAAAGGCTGGTGCAGATGGATGGTTGCATTGGGCAGTGCGTAGCGCAGTCCTTTGCGGCCGGCGGTAAGCAGCACAGTGCCAAA
>SYFR01000383.1 GCA_005800325.1 Myxococcales bacterium
GCTCGAGCCCGCAGGCGCGACGCCTCCGCTCGTGCCGCCCTGCGAGCACGCGCACAGGCCGACGCCGATGAGCGCGCCCGCCCACGGTCCGCGTCGCGTCGGCGCGCGGCCGAGCCGCAACACTCGGAGCGGCGGCGCGCGCATGGCGACTCGTTACCGTAGTTTGCGAGGGTCCGCCATCGCCGCCGCGACGAGGACCGGGGCGACGCGCTCTCTCGCGCGGAGGGCGAGGCTCGCCGGCGGCCCGATGAGCCACGCGCTCGGGGTCTCGACGACCTCGACGCCGCAGCGACGAAAGGCGCGGGTCGCCCGATCGAGGTGCCACCGGCAAGTCGCTATGAGCACGGCCCGGTGCCCGTGAGCGCGCATCCATCGCGCGGTAAAGACCGCATTTTCTCGCGTCGTTTGGCTCCCAAGCTCGGTCTGCACGTCGCACTCAGGGACGCCGAGCCGCACGAGCAGCGCGCGCATGGCCGTGGCCTCGCCCATCCCTCCCCAGGTGCGTCCGCCCGACACGACCACGGTCGGTGCGACCCGCTCGCGATAGGCCCGCGCCGCCAGCTCGACGCGCCGCGACAGCGCTTGGCCCGGCACACCGTCGACGATGCGGCACCCGAGCGCGACGATGACGTCCGCTTGCGGCGCTCGCTCGACGGTGCCGGTCACGCCGTCCCGATGCCGAGGCGCTCACGGATCAGCGCGTCGGTCCGCGTGCACTGGTGAGCGCGCAGATCCTCTGCGACGAGGTGCTCTTCGCCGACACGCGTGCGGAGCACGAGCCTCCCGGACGCGGGCTCACAGCGAAGCGCCGCGACCTCGCCCACGGCGACCGTGAGCGGAGCGCGCCACGGGAGCGGGCCGTGCTCGACGAGCAACGTGCCGCCATCCACCTTGAGCGTCGTCGTGTTGATCGCGATGAGCACGAGCGAATACCCGAGGCCGACCGCGGTCGCGCACATGAGCACGCGGTGCACGCCCTCGAACTTTCCGGAGCCGAACCCGATCCACAGGAGGGCCACGGAAAAAAGCGCCACGCTGATGACGTAGAGGGGACGCGCGCGCTCGCGCCAGGGGAGCTCCACCATGGCAGGAGAGCCTAGCTCGACGAGAACGCCTCGTCGTCACCGCCGAGCGCGCGCCACAGCACTCGGAAGTCTTCGGGCACGGACGACGTCGCGGCGAGCGACGGAAGCGCTACCTCGGCGCAATGCAGCGCCACGCGCGCGATGGGGATCACGCGGCCATCGGCGCAAGGCACGCTGGTCGCGCCGCCGTACAGCCGATCGCCGAACAGCGGGATCCGCTCGTACGCCGCGTGTGCGCGAAGCTGGTGCATGCGACCGGTGTCGGGCGAGAGCTCGACGAGGACGGCGAGGGGCGTCGCGGCGTGCACCCGAAAGCGCGTCCGCGCGGGCTTCGCGTCACGCGCAAACGGCAGCGCGCGATGGCGACCGGCGCGGTCGTTGCCCCGCGCGAGCGGAGCGTCCCAGGTTCCCGACGCGCCGAGGTGCGCAGCCCGAGGGGCGATCGCCAGGTACGTGCGTTCGATCTGCCCCGCATCACGCCACGTCTGCACCCGACGCGCGGCGTCCGACCCCAGCGTGCAGAGCACGACGCCGCTCACCTGCACGTCGAGCCGCGTCGCGGCGTGCACGCGCCCGCTCCGCATGCGCTTCATGAGCTCGCTCACGACCGAGTCCTCCCCTTGTCGCGTCGTCTCGCACGGGAGCCCGGCCGGCTTGTCGAGCATCACGATACCGTCCCGCTGCGCCAGGATCGCGATCGCGCCGGCGCGCTCGGGGCCACGCGGGGCATAGAGCTCGAGCGTGTCGCCAGGCTCGACCGGCTCGTCGAGCCCGACGCCTCGCCCGTTGAGGAACGCGCGCCCCTCGGCCGTGATGTTCGCCTCGCGCTCGATGGTGCGGAGCACCTCCCCGACCGTGTCGCCGTCCCCTCTGGCGACCACGACCGCGAGCGCGGGTCTCAACCTCGCTCCTCGCGAGCCGCTCTTGCGACGATGCCGCGTTCGCCGTCGACGCGAACCGCCTCGCCCGCGTCGAACGCGGCTCCGGCGCCGCACACCGACGTCACGCACGGGATGGCGAGCTCGCGCAGCATCTCCGAGGCTGGGTGTAGCACGCCGCTCGACTCGGAGACGACCGCGCCCGCGAGCGCGTAAAGCGGCGACAGCGCGACATCGAGCGCTGGCACGACGAGCACCCCGTCGGCGCCGAGCGTCGCGGGAAAGCCGTCGCCGGCATGGCAGACGAGCCCGTCCATGACGCCCGCGCTCGCGCCGATCCCCGCGTGCTCGCGCGCGTGCACCGAGAGCGTCGGCCCGTACTCGTTGCCCTCCGTGAATACGAAGCGAGCGTGAGCGATGTCGCCACGTCGCTCGCCCTCGCGCATCGCGACGAGCCGGCCAAGCTCGGGCCTGCCGCTCTTCAGGCCTTGCGCGAGCGTGTCGAGCGAGACGTGGAACACGGCGCCTCGCGCGAGCCTCGGATCGATCCGCACGAGGCGCCGATCGACGTCGAGCACGACCTGTCGAAAAATGGCGAGCGCCCGCCACACGAGCCGATCCACCCCGGCCCGCGCGCGCGCCACGGTTCGCGCGCGCTCGACGAGCCACCGCAGCGTCGCACGCTCGGCCCAGGCGAGCTCCGGCTCGAAACGCGCGAGCTCAGCGTCCG
This sequence comes from Myxococcales bacterium, assembly GCA_005800325.1. Classification (GTDB taxonomy): domain Bacteria; phylum Myxococcota_A; class Polyangia; order Polyangiales; family Polyangiaceae; genus SYFR01. The sequence continues at coordinate 2,694 of SYFR01000383.1, forward strand.
CGGTAGCGCGCGCACGGTCCTGCTTCTCCTCGACGAACCGGCGATGAGCCCCGGCCTCGCCGCCGCGCGCGAGCCATAGCCGCAGCATGCGCCCGACGTCACGAGCGTCCTCGCTCCACCTCGGGACGCTCGGCTCGAGCCCGCCCACGCCCATGTCGCCGTACAGCGACAGACACTGTCCCAGCGCGCCCCGCGCGGGCCCGTCCGGCAGCTCGCTCGCCCGCGCGATTGGGGACGCTTCGAGCCGGGCCATCGCCGCAGAGTCCGTCGCGCAGACGTCGACGACACGCGCGAATGCCAAGGCGAGCGATGCGCCGTACGTGCCCTTCACGCCAGCCACGAGCCTCGCACCCACGAGCTCTGCGACGCCCGCCACGCGACGCGCGATGAGCTCGTGCACCGCGAGCTCGTAACCGAGCATGGACGCGAGGAGGCGCGAGGCGAGCTCCACGGAGTCCTCGAGCAGCCGCCGCGCCGTCAGCAGCGTGCTCGCCATGGCATCGTTCGGCAAAAGCGAATAATCGAGCTCCCCGAGCACCCGAGCGTCGCGGCCGAGCTGCGTCAGCGAGTCGGAGGACTCGCGATCGAGCCCGACCTGCTTCCGGAGCGCCGAGACGGCAGCCAACGTCTCGCGCCACCGGCTCGGCCCCTTCGCGTCGGCGTGAGCCACGAGCCGCTCGAGCACCGCGCGATCGCCCGTCCCAAGCGCGGCGAGCACGTCCCGCGGCCCGACCATCGGAATGCGATCGGCCGTGCGCGCGAGCTCGGTGAGCCCGAGGTAGAGGCGGCTTTCAACGACGCTCGTCACCGGCCAGGCGCTCGAGCTCGTGTGGCCGAGCGCAGCCGCCATCGACGCGAGCCCGCGCCGCGCGAGCCGCTCGCACTCGTCGACGCCGAGGCACGTCTGCGAGTGCGCCTCGCCGACCAGCCGCACTTCGGACCACGCGCGCAGGCTGCCCTCCGCCCCCTTCGGCGCCTCGTGCTCGACCGCGAGCACGACGACGCGCGGCGTGCCGCTCGAGTGTTCGCCAACGCCGAACAATACCCGCGCGCCTTCCCCGAGCCCGCCCGTCGCCGCGTCGAACACGCGCTCGAGCAGGAGCGCACCGCCGCTACCAAGCTCGGCGCGCAGCCGCTCGACCTCGGGCGGAAGCGGCCCCACGCCAAAGAGCGGCCCGAGCGGCACCACGGGCCGCGGCTGCGCTCGCATCGGGGCCGACTCGCGCAAGACGGCGACACCGAGCCGCGAGCCACCGCCCGCGTCGGCCGCGCGCACGAGCCAAGCGCGGGCGGCGAACGCCTCCGCCTCTTCGATGACGATCGCCACGCCGACGGACTTCACCGCGGCCGAAGCGAGCGCGTCGATGGCGCGCGAGGTGACGATGCTGGCCCAGATGTGCCGCACCGCGAGGCCGAGCTCCGCCCCGTTCGCCGCGGCCAGCTTCGCCTCGAGGCGCACCCGCCCGCCCGGGCCACGCTCGCCCGCCACGACGAAGGGCCGGAGAACGAACGACCGCCCGCTCGTCGTCGCGCGGCACAATCCTTCGAGCGCGCCCAAGAGCTCGCCCGGCACCTCGGCTGTCGAGACGAGCTCGAACGCGCGGGCGCATCGCTCCTCGCCGCCGCGCGAGCGCGCCTGCTTCAAGAGCGCCCTCAGCTCCAAGTTCTTCGGGAGCACGCGCGCGGCATGCTCCTCGAACACGCGGCCCTCGATGACCCAGCGGCGCGGAGTCACGGCCCCGCTGTCGGACGGCAGCGTCACGAGCTCGAGCGTCGCGCGCCCGACCCGCTGCAGCGCGTCCCGCTTGCCCTCGAACGCGTCGAGGCGCGGCAGCTCGGTCACGACCGGCCGCTAGCGCTCCTGCTGCGCCGCATCGAACGCACGCATCTCACGGTCACCGGCCGACGCGAGGTACGCGAGCGTCATGCTCGTCAGCATGAACGCCACCGCCATGAACGTGGTCAGCCGCGTCATGAAATTCGCAGAGCCGCGCCCGCCGAAGACCTGCGTGGCCCCGCTCCCCAGCGCGCCGCCGAGCCCGCCGCCGCGCGACTGCTGCAACAAGATCACGCCGATCAAGAACAGGCAGATGACGACGTGGGCGACATTGATGATCGACTGGAGCATGGTGGACCGCTCGAAACGGCGGCGGAAGCTACTCCGTTTTGCCCTGCCGCGCTAGCTTCGCGGCGATCTCCGCGATCTTGCCGAAGCCGTCCGCGTCGAGCGCGGCCCCGCCGACGAGCGCGCCGTCGATGTCGAGCTGCGCGAGCAGGCCCTCGGCGTTGTTGGCCTTGACGCTGCCGCCGTAGAGCAGGCGCGTCGTCACCGCGAGCTCCGCATCCGCCTCGGCCAGGAGCTTGCGGATCGCCGCGTGGATCTCTTGCGCGTCCTCGGGGCTCGCGACCTTGCCGGTGCCGATCGCCCACACCGGCTCGTACGCGACGACGCCCTCGCCACCGGCACGCCCGAGCTCGATGACGGCCGCTTTCACCTGCCGCGCCACCACCGCCAGCGTCTCGCCCGCCTCGCGCTCGGCGAGCGTCTCGCCCACGCACACGATCGGTTTGAGGCCGCCGGCGTTCGCCGCCGCGATCTTCTTCGCCACCATCTCGTCGGTCTCACCGAAGAGCTGGCGCCGCTCGCTGTGACCGATGATGACCCAGGTCGCGCCGGCCACGCGCAGCATGGGAGCGCTCACCTCCCCGGTGAAGGCGCCGCTCTCTTCCCAGTGGAGGTTCTGCGCCGCGACGCCGACCTCGCTCTTCTTGTTGTAGAGCTCGTTGCTCACCGCCGCGAGCGCCGTGAACGGCGGAGCGACCACGACATCGACCTCGTCGAGCTCGGCAGCCGCGCGCGCGACGGCGAGGGCCAGATCGCAGCCGTCGCTGCCGCCGGCGTTCATCTTCCAGTTGCCCGCGATCAGCGGCCGCCTGAGTGGATCCATGGCTCTTTCTCTTCTCTCTTCGCTCGCGGCGGATAACGCCTGTCAATCGTGGGCCTCACCCGAGGCTCGCCGCAGTAGGTCTTTTCTCCGAGCAGCTCTTACAAGCCGCGCTGGCGCAGCGCCTCGATGCCGGGAAGGCGCTTGCCCTCGATGAGCTCGAGCGAGGCACCGCCGCCGGTCGAGACGTGATCGAAACGCGCCGCGACCTCCGGGCCCGCTTGGTTCACGGCCGCCGCGCTGTCGCCGCCGCCGACGACGGTGAACCCGGGGAGCGCGCCGAGGATCGCGGCGATCGCGCGCGTCCCGCCGGCGAACGGCGCCGACTCGAACAGCCCCATCGGGCCGTTCCAGAACACCGTCTTCGCGTCGCGCAGCACCGCGGCGAACCGCTCGACCGTCGCCTTGCCGATGTCGAGCGCCATCGTGCCTTCGGGCACCGCGTTCACCGACACCTCGGTGCCGCTCGAAGCGTGAAGCGACTCGCCGACGACGACGTCGACCGGCAACACGAGCGCTACGCCCGCCGCCGCCGCGCGCGAGAGCAGCGTCCGCGCGAGCGCCAGCTTGTCCTCCTCGACGAGGCTCTTTTGCATGGCCTTGCCCTGCGCCGCGAGGAACGTGTTCGCCATCGCGCCGCCGATGCACACCGCCGTGCACCGCGACAGCAGCGCCTCGATCACCTCGATCTTGTCGCTCACCTTGGCCCCGCCGAGCACCGCCACGAACGGCCGCGCCGGCGACTCCACGAGCCTTGCCAACGCCGTGAGCTCCTGCTCCACGAGCATGCCCATGCCTCGATCCTTGATGAGACGCGGCAGCGCATCGACCGACGCATGCGCGCGGTGCATCGCGCCGAAAGCGTCGTCGACGTACACGTCGCACAGCTCGGCTAAGGCGCGCGCGAACTCAGGCGCATTCTTCTCTTCGCCCTCGTGAAAGCGCAGATTCTCGAGCAGGCACACCTGCGGTCCACCGCGCAGCTGGCCTCCCGGCGCCGCCACGCGCAGATCGTGAATCACCTTCTTCGGGGCGTCGCCGATGCAGTCCTCGGGCAAGTGCACCTCGTAGCCGGTGAGCTCGGCGAGGCGCGCACCGACGGGCTCGAGCGACAGCCGCTCGTCACGCCCTTTCGGCCTCCCGAGGTGCGACGCCAAGATGACTCTCGCGCCGGCCTCGACCGCGAAGCGAATCGTCGGCACGGCCGCCGCAATGCGCGAGTCATCGGTGATCGCGCCCGTCTTCTTGTCGAGCGGGACATTGAAGTCCACCCGGATGAAGACGCGCTTGTTCGCGAGCCAGCCGCCCTCTTCGAGCGGCCCCTGCTGCAGCTGCCTTACCGTGACGATGTCGCCGAAGCCCACGTTCTTCGCTCCCGTTCGTTGCGCCCGTGCCCGCCCGCGTGCTCGAGAGCGCGGCGCGATTCGGAGGTGGAGACGCCCTGCTGTGTTGATTCGGTGGCGAAGCTCTGATTCGCCGAACTACAGGCTCTTGGCCACGAGC
>SYFR01000384.1 GCA_005800325.1 Myxococcales bacterium
GATGGGCCGCAACGCGATGGGCCGCAACGCGATGGACCGCAACGCGATGGGGCGCCACATGATGGGCCGCTCGTGCTCGTCGTGACGAAGCCCGAAGAGGTGGCCGCCGTCGCCGCGCGTTGCGCCCGCGCCGAGAGGCTCGCCGTCGATGTCGAGGCCAACGGCCTCTTCGCCTTCCGCGCGCGCCTGTGCGTGCTGCAGCTCGCCTGGCGCGAAGACGGCACGCAGGTGGTGGCCATCATCGACTCGCTCGCGGCGCCGCTCGCTCCCCTCGCGCCGATCCTTGGGGCGAGCGGCCCGGTGAAGCTCTTCCACGACCTCTCCTTCGACGTACGGCTCTTGTCGGAGCATGGCCTCGAGGTCAGGAACGTCCGCGACACCTCGGTCGCCGCGCGCTTCCTGGGCGCCGCGTCGACGGGCCTCGCGACCCTCGCGTCCGAACACCTCGGGGTGACGCTCGCGAAGGGCCTGCAAGAGCACGACTGGTCGCGGCGTCCGTTCACCGACGAGCAGCTCGGCTATCTCGCGGCGGATGTGGTCCACCTCGAGGAGCTCGACCTCGCGCTGTCGCGCAGCGTGACCGAGCGCGGCATCGAAGAGGAGGTGCGGCTCGAGGTCGACTTCAAGCTCACGGGCGCGCTCGCCCCGCCGAAGGACGAGCGGCCACCGCACGTGCGCGTGAAGGGCTACCCCGCCCTCGACGAGCTCGGCAAGACGACGCTGCGGCTCCTGTGCGAAGCGCGCGAGCGGCTCGCGATGGAGCGCGACGTGCCGAGCTTTCGCGTGGTGCGCAGCGAGCTGCTCATGCGGCTCGCCGAGGTGCGTCCGACGACGCCCGCCGCTGTACGGCAGCTCTGTCAGCGCGATCGCGGCGCGGCCCGGCACGCAGGCGCGTGGTTCGAGGCGATCGCCAGCGCGGCGGCCGTCGCAAGCGCGGAGCCGGCCCCGGAGAGTGCCCCAGAGAATGCCCCAGAGAATGCCCCAGAGAATGCGCCGGCCCCGGAGAGAGCGCGCGTCGATCGTGCGCTCAGCAATCGAAGGAAGCGCGGCGAGAAGCTCCTCACGGCGTGGCGCCGAGCCCGCTCCGAGGAGCGCGGCGTCGATGCGCAAGTGGTGCTGCCAGGCCACTGCGTCGACGACGTCGTCTCGCTCCTCCTCGGTCCAGCCATCGGGCACGACGCCTTCGCGGAGGCGCTCGCGGCGATCCCCGGGTTCGGCGCCGCGCGAGTCGCGCGCTACCTCGACTCGCTGTCCGCGCTGCGGACGCCGCTCAGCGAGTAGCGGCCGTAGCGGCAGCGCCGGCACGGCCCGCAGGCGCGGTCAGGCGACAGGCAGAGCGGGCGACAGGCCCGCGTCCCGGAGTAGCCCGAGATCGGCGTCTTCTCCCGGGTTAGGCGTCGTGAGCAGGCGATCGCCGTAGAAGATCGAGTTCGCGCCCGCGAACAGACACAAGAGCTGCGCCTCGCGCCCGAGCTCGGTGCGGCCGGCAGAGAGCCTCACCTTCGCGAGGGGCATCATGATGCGCGCCGTCGCGATCATGCGCACGAGCTCGAGCGGATCGATGGGGGGCAGCGCCTCGAGCGGCGTCCCGGCGACGCGAACGAGCGCGTTGATGGGCACGCTCTCGGGGTGCGGCGCGAGGCGGGCGAGCTCGACCAGCATGGCGCAGCGATCGCGCACCGTCTCGCCCATGCCGATGATGCCGCCGGAGCAGACGGTGATCCCCGCCTCACGCACGGCGCGCAGCGTCGCGAGCCGATCGTCGAACGCTCGCGTGCGGATGATCGATTTGTAGTTCTCCCGCGAGGTGTCGACGTTGTGGTTGTAGGCGTCGAGCCCGGCCTCCTTGAGGCGCACCGCTTGCCCATTGTTGAGCATTCCGAGCGTGCAGCATGCCTCGAGGCCGCGCGCTTTCACGCCGCGCACCATCTCGAGCACGCCGTCGAACTCGCTGCCGTCCTTCACCTGCCGCCACGCAGCGCCCATGCAGAACCGCGTCGAGCCGTTGGCCTTGGCGCGGTCGGCCGCCTCGAGCACGCTCGCCACGTCGAGCATCGCTTCCTTGCCGAGGCCGGTGTCGTAGTGCGCCGACTGCGGGCAATACGAGCAGTCCTCCGGGCAGCCCCCCGTCTTCACGCTGAGGAGCGTGCACAGCTGCACCTCGCCGGAGGCGTGCACGCGGCGGTGGACGTCACGCGCCCGATCGACGAGCTCGAACAACGGCGTGTCATGGATCGCGACCGCCTCGTCGACCGTGAAGTCGTGGCGAACCGCGGAAGAACTTCCCATCGCGTCAGTTGGCTGCATGGCCATTCGTGGCCCGTCTACCGCATGCGGAGGCCCGACGCGAGTCAGGTCATGTGTTGCGCCGCGACTTCCTTCGTGACGACGCCCTGCTTCAAGAGCCCGCGGAAGGCCATCTGGAAGGTCTGCATCCCGTAAGGCGTGACGCCGCGCTCCATCAGCTCCTTCAGCGGTGGGTTCTGCTCGGGGCGCTTGAGCGCCTCGCGGACCGTGCCCGTGGCGATGAGGATCTCCATCGCGAGCGCGACGCCGCCGCCGACCTTCGGCACGAGCCGCTGCGCGAGGACGCCTTGCAAGCTGTCTGCGATGCGCTCTCGCAATTCCCCGGGATTCTTGGCGAGCGCGAGCATGCGGTTCAGGGTGCGGCCGACGTCCGGCGTGTGCAGCGTGGAGAGCACGAGGTGCCCGGTCTCCGCCGCCTGCACCGCGATCTCCATCGTCTCGGAGTCGCGGATCTCGCCGACGAGGATGACGTCGGGATCCTGGCGGAGAGCCGCGCGCAAGGCCGCGGCGAAGCTCTTCGTGTCGTGGCCGATCTCACGCTGGCTCACGCACGAGCGCATGTCCTGGTGCAGGAACTCGATCGGATCTTCGATGGTGACGATGTGCCGCGGCAGGCGCGTGTTGATGGCGTTGACCATCGCCGCGAGCGTCGTGCTCTTGCCGTTGCCCGCAGCGCCGACGACGAGGACGAGGCCGCGCTCCTTCATGGCGAGCTCGGTGACCGGCGCCGGCATGCCGAGCTCCTCGGGCTCCGGAACGCTGACGGGCACGGCGCGCATGACGAGCGAGAGAAAGCCTCGCTGCCGAAACACGCTGACGCGAAAGCGCGCGACGCCCGCGACGGGGTAAGACGTGTCGTGCTCGAGCAACGTCGCGAGCTCCGGCGCGTCGAGGCGGCTCTTCAGGATGAGGCGCGCGGCAGCCTCGGTGTCCGCGGGCGTGAGGCGCTCGGTCTTGAAATAGACGATGTCCCCGCCGACGCGCACGCCGGGGGGTTGCCCGACCTTGAGGTGCACGTCGCTGGCCGCCGCCGACACGGCCTTGCGCAGGAGCTGGTGGAGAAATTCCTCGGATTCGTAGGCGGTTCCCACGCAACGTCGATATCACGTTCTGGGGGCTACCGAGCGCAGCGGATCGGCGGCAGGCTCAAGCGATGTCGTCGATCGCGCGGACGGCGGCCCGCAGGTCGTGCGCCGCGCGGAAGCCGAGCTCCCGCTTTGCGCGCGTGTCGTCGACCATGCAGACGTACATGATGAAATCGAGCTCCGGCGCGGGGAACGAGGTCGCCCGCAGGTTCCACAGCCGCTTGAGCCCCGCCTTGAACACGGCGTGCGGCACCGGCAGCCGGCTCTTGCCCGCGAGCTCGATGAGCCGCGACACCGGCACGGGGGGAGGGCCCGCGAGGTTGAAGACGCCGCGCGCGGGCTTCCGGAGCGCGTGCACGATGGCGCCGACGACGTCGTCCGCGTGGATGACCTGCACCATGGGGTCGTAGCCGAGCAAGGTCGGCACCACGCTCTGTCGTAGGTAGTTGGACGGCGCGTTGTTGACCGCGCCGAGGATGTGAGTCGGGCGCAGGATCACCGTCTCGGTCGCGGGGCGCTTCCACACGAAGGACTGGGCGAGCATGTCCACGTCGACGAGATCGCGGATGCTGCTGAACGTGGCGGCGCCGAGGAGCGGAGCGTTCTCGTCGAGAAACTGCGGGTTGTCCGGCCGCGGTCCGTACACGTTGGCGCTCGAGAGCACGACGAGCTTCGGGACGCTGAATTGGTCGGTGTACTCGAGCAGCCGCTGAAAACCCGCGACGTTCCAGGTGTGGTGCTCGGCCTCGCTCGTGCGCGGATCGTGCATCACGCCGAGGTGCACGACGGCGACCGGCGCTTCGATGCGGAATACGTCCTTCGTCTTCTTGCTGCGAATGTCGATCTGGTAATGCGTGACGTCCTTCGGCTTGTCGGCGAACGGCCGACGATCGATGCCGACGACGCGCCGCTCGCGATGCAGCGCGCGGGCGAGACGCCGCCCGAGCCGCCCGCAGATCCCGGTGATGAGCACCGGGCGTTCCTCTTCGGGCGTGCCCACGGGCGCGAGCGTTTGCCGTCCTCGCGACGAGCGTCAAGCCGCGCGCGCTAGCGCGGTGCCGCTGCGGCGTGCCGCTGTGAAGCACGCGTCCTCGCGACGGCGTGGTAGGGTCGCGAGCGAGGGACATGAAGGGGTCGAGCGCCATACTTCGGTTGCGCGCGCGTGCGCGGCGGTTCGTCTCGCGCGAGGCGCTGCCGGCAGTAGAGCGAGGGATCGTGCTCGCCCGCGAAGCCATCGACGATGCGGCGGTCGGTCTCTTCGGCCGCGATGTCGAGGAGAGATTGCGGCGGGTCCCATTGCCCTGCGAGCGAGGCGGCATCGACGCGTTCGGGTTCGCGCCCGACACGGCGAAGTATGCCGCGCTGCTCACCGAGCTCTTTCACCGGGTGTATTTTCGCACCCGCGTGCACGGCATCGACCGCGTGCCCGAGGGGCGTGTCCTCTTGATCGCGAACCACTCGGGCCAGCTGCCCATCGACGGCATGATGATCGGCGCTGCCATGTTCTTCGACGCCGAGCCGCCTCGCTTCGTGCGAAGCATGGTGGAGAAATGGACGCAGACGCTTCCGCTCGTCGGGACGCTTCTCCAGCGTGTGGGCCAGGTCGTCGGCGTGCCCGAAAACGCACGCCGCCTGCTCGAACAGGAGGAGGCCGTGCTGGTGTTTCCCGAAGGGGCGCGCGGGATCTCGAAGCCGTATCGGGAGCGTTACCGGCTCACGCAGTTCGGGCTCGGGTTCATGCGGCTCGCGCTGGAGACGAAGACGCCCATCGTGCCCGTCGGCGTCGTCGGCGGCGAAGAGCAATACATCAGCCTCGGCAACTCGGAGCGCCTCGCGCGGTTCCTTGGCATGCCGATGTTCCCGATCATTCCGCAGTGGTTCGTCCCGGGTGGCCAGCTCCCGTTGCCGACGCGCTACCACCTGTATTTCGGGGAGCCACTCACGTTCGACGGGGATCCCGACGATGAGGACGCCGTGATCGAGGAGAAGGTGGCGGTGGTGAAGAGCGCCGTGGCGAGCCTCGTCGCGACCGGACTCGCCGAGCGGACGGGGCTCTTCCGCTAGAGGCCGGTCGGGCTCCCTGCAGCTTCACCCTGGAGCGGCCGCCTGCATTTCGAGGCCGCGGCGTCGGGTCACTTGTTGCGCTTGGCGATGATGAACGCGACGCGCCGGTTCAGCTGCCGGCCCTTCTTGTGCCGGTTGTCCGCGACCGGGTGCTCGAAGCCGTAGCCCTTCGCCGTCACGCGCTCTTGCGGTACGCCGCCCGCGACGAGCCAGCGCATGACCGACTCGGCGCGCCGCTGCGAGAGCGCGAGGTTGTACTCTTCGCTGCCGTTGTCGTCGGTGTGCCCTTGCACCTCGACGAGCGCGATCGACGAGTCGCCAAGGATCGCTGCCTTCACCGCGACGAGGAGCTCGTACGAGTCGCGCGACACGGTCTCGCCGAGGCCCTCGCCATCGTTGAGATAGAGCACCTGTCGATCGATGAGGATCTCCCCCTCGGTGACCGTCACGCTCGGCCCAGCGGCGGCGCCTGGCCCGGAAGCAGCGCTCGGGCGCGAGGCGCGCGGCCCGGCAGGTGCCGTCGTGCGCGCTGCGGTCGCCGCACGCTGCGCGGGACAGCCGTCTTGGCTCGGCTCGTTGCTCGCGGCGCCCTTCTGCTGCGGGCACGCGTCCCTCGCATCCGCGACGCCGTCGCCGTCGCCGTCCGCGACGCAGCCGTTCACAGCCGGCTCTTCGCTCCGCGCGCCGGGAGCCGCTGGGCACGCATCGGCGTCATCGGCGATGCCGTCGCCGTCGCTGTCGGGCGGGCAACCGTTGGTCTCGACCTCGGCCGAGCGTTCGCCTCCCTCGCCGGGACAGGCGTCTTCGCTGTCGAGCACGCCGTCCGCGTCGCGATCGGAGGGCGGGCAGCCGTCGCGCTTCGGATCGGGGTTCGGCTCGCCGGGCTCCTCCGGGCATGCGTCGATGTCGTCGCGAATGCCGTCGTCGTCGCCGTCGCCGGGCTTCTTCGCGACCGTGTCCGGCGACGGCTCCACCTCGCCGGCATTGCGCGTCGCGAGCGGCGCCCAGCCGAGCATCGCGACGGCGCGATAGCTCGGCGTGCCGATGGCGCTGAGGAGCCCCGGGCCGACGCCCGCGCCGATCGTGAAACCGCGAAGAAATCGGACCTTTGCGGTAACGAGCAGCTCGAGGTTCGTCGCCGGCGTCACCTCGGTCGCCGCCGACGCGGGTGTCGCCGAGAGCGACAGGCGGCCGTCTCCCACGGGCGTCGCGCCGAAGACTTCGGGCCCGACCTGAAACGTGTCACGACCGAGCAGCAGCGCCGCGGCCGCGCCGTAGCGGAGCGCGTGAGGCGCATCGCCGGCATGCAGCTCAGCGCCGCCGGAGACCGAATACGCGAAGCCGACGCTCTCCCCCACGCGTCCGCCGAGCGCGAGGTAGGGCGCGACGCGGACGCTGCCTTCGCTCGTGTACTGCTCGGCCGAGCCTGTCGGCGCGAAGACGTAGCCACCAAGCCCGAGCTGAAACGGCCCCGCGTCATCGCCGAGGAGACGCGCTCGGACGCCCAGCCGAAGATCGCCGGCGGCCGGCGCTTCCAGCGTGGTGAACGTGGTCCCCGCGATCCCGGTCGCGTCGCCCTGCTGCAGGACCGCGAAGGGCAAGCCCACCGAAAAGCTCACCCGATCGAAGAGCGCGAGGGACGCATCGACGCGGACGAACGCCTGCGACGAGACGATCAAGAGCTTGTCGCCGCGGGTGCGGATGGGCTTATCCGCATAATCGAAGATCGAGTGCGCATAGACATCGAGGTGTCCGCTCGCGAACGGCGATGGCACCGCGACGAACACGTCTCCGGCCGGCGCCGGCTCGAGGCGATTGAGCGCGAACCCGCCCTCGGCGAACGCGCTTGGTGCGGCCGAGGCGAGAGCCAGCCCGAAACCTCCGGCGAGTAGGCGCGCCCGCAACATTCGCCCTTCGTATACCGGCGCCACCCTGCCGTGGCTACGCTTCGTCATGCAGCCTCGTCGACGGCCCTCCGCCGGCGCACGAGGCACACGCTCGCCAACAAGAGGAGCGCCGCACCGGCCAGCGAGCGCTGCTTGCCCGCGGGCCCGACGCTCTGCGCGATCTCGCAGTCGCAGCCGCCGCCGGTGAAGTCGAGTGGCTCGAGCTCGACCGGCTCGCCCCCGCCCGCGCCGCCCGCGCC
>SYFR01000385.1 GCA_005800325.1 Myxococcales bacterium
CGTCGCGACCTCCTCGTATCCCCTAACTCAGCTCCCGCAAACTCCGACTCCAGCGAAACCCCACCGCTCGTCAAATCTCTCATGGTGGCGCCAACATGAGTTCCATCCGGCCCACGTCAAGATGTGCAGGATCGTGAGACATGAGTGCGCTGCGCTTCTCGCTCCTCGTCGCCTAGTAGCTGGACCCTTTTGGGGCCGAGAACGGCATTGTTGGGCCGAGCGCTAGCGAGCTCTAGCGAGCGGAGTCTCTGCGGCGAGGCAGGTGCTGCAGGTCCCGTAGATCTCGTGCTTGTGCCGCTCGGCGCGAAACCCGAAGCGTCGCGCGACCTTGGCCTGCAGGGTCTCGATCTTGTCGTCGTGGAACTCGATCACCGTGGAGCACACGAGGCAAATGAGGTGATCGTGGTGGTGGTCGGCGCTCTCGTCGCTGAGCTCGTAGCGGGTGCGCCCGTCGCCGAAATCGCGCTCCTGCGCGAGGCCGCATTCGGTGAAGAGCTTGAGCGTGCGATAGACCGTGGCGTAGCCGACGTGCGGATCGCGCTGGCGCACGCGCGCTAGGAGCTCTTCGATCGTGATGTGGTGCGGCCCGTCGAAGAACGCCTCGGCGATGACGCGGCGTTGGGCGGTCGAGCGCAGGCCCTTCTTGGCCATGTAGGCCTCGAGCCGCGCGTAGAGGGTCGCCGTCCCTTCGACCATGCACAGACTTGTCCGGTCGACCATGGCGGGCGTCAAGGCGAACCGACGCCGCGCGCACGGAATCTTGGCCCGCGCCGAGGGCCGCTGATACCGCGCCGAACATGCGCGTGCGGACGCTGCTCGTGACGGCGCTCGCGACCGGGTGCGTGCTCGCGGTCGATCCGCGCGCGATCGTGCGCGGCCTGCCGCGGCTCGTGGCCTCGCTGCCATTCGCCGAGGCGACGGCACGAACGCAAGGCGACGGCAGTGCGCGCGCGCCGGACCAAGTACAAGTCGCGGCGACGCATGCGGCGCAACCACCCGCACACGAACACGCCAACGCCGCGAGCCCCGGCGCCAACGCCGCGAGCCCCGGCGCCAACGCCGCGAGGCTCGTCGTCGGGGTGCCGCCGATGCTGGCGCGCGACGACGTCCCGTTCGCGGTAGCTGCCGCGCAGGGCGACGAGTTCTTCGGTGCGCCGAGCGACGACGCGGAGGGCCCGCGCGACGCGCCCGACGACGACGACAGCGGCGACACGAACGACGACGACGCGCACGACGACGACGCGCACGACGACGACACGCACGACGACGGCAGCAACACAGCCGACGACGACGGCAACACAGCCGACGACGGCGGCGCACCAGCCGCCGGGCGAGCCGCGGTCGATCATGCCGAGCCGCGCCTCGTCGGGCTCGCGCGGGAGACCTGGGTGTTCGCCGAGCCGAGCTACAAGAGCCGCCGCCTCGGCTACCTGCGCGCGGGCAGCGCGGTCCCGCGTGAAGCGAAAGCGACGACGCGACGAGGCTGCCGCGGCGGGTGGTTCCGCATCGAGCCCGAAGGCTACGTTTGCGCGGGCTCGCGCGCGACCACCGACGTCACGCACCCGATCGCCGCGCTCGCGTCGCGGCAACCCGACCGCGGGCAGATGCCGTACCTCTACGGCCTGACGCGCTATCCAACGCCGCCGCTCTACGCGCGCATTCCGACCGACGACGCGCAGCGAGCGGCCGAGGGCGATCTCGAGCGGATCCGAAGCGGACACCGCGCGACCGCACAAAAGCCGGACTATTTCGCGCCCCCGCCGCCGTCGCCGCTTCCCTCGCAGCTCGCCCTTCACGCGCTCGCGCCGGGGCTCGCCGGAGAGCGCCGCTCGCAGGAAGCGGTCGTGCTCGGGCAAGCGCGGGTGCGCTCGGGCTTCGCGCTGCTCGACACCTTCGAGGTCGCGGGGCGCACCTTCGGGCTCACGACGGAGCTCGCGCTCGTCCCGCTCGATCGACTGCGGATCGTTCGCCCGTCGACCCTTCGCGGTGCGCTCCTCAGCGACGAGCGCCCGCTGCCGCTCGCGTTCGTGCGCGGCAAGAAGGCGATGCGTTACCGCAAGACGCCGGCGGGTGGGCTCCACGCCGAAGAGAGGCTCGCTCACCGATCGACGCTCGCGCTCACGGGCCGCACCCTCGTGCACCGCGGGGAGAGCTACTACGAGACGCTGGACGACGCGGTCGCGCGCGCCGCGGATCTCGCGCTCGCGCTGCCGTTCGACGAGGCACCAAGCTGGGCCAAGCGCGGCCAGAAGTGGATCGACGTGTCGATCTTGCGGCAGACGCTCGTCGCCTACGAGGGCACGCGGCCCGTCTTCGCCACGCTCGTGTCGACCGGCGCCGACGGGCTCGAAGACCACCGCGAGAGCCACGCCACGATCCAGGGCACGTTCCTCATCCACACGAAGCACGTCACGGTCACGATGGACGGCGACGAGCGGGGCGACGAGTTCGACCTCCGCGACGTGCCCTACGTGCAGTACTTCGCGCAAGGCTATGCGCTCCACGCTGCGTACTGGCACGACGAGTTCGGCACGCCGCGCAGCCACGGCTGTGTGAACCTCGCGCCGCTCGACGCGGCCTGGCTCTTTTCGTGGACGGGACCGGAGGTGCCGCGCGGATGGCACGCGGCGTTGTCGCTGAATCGCGGCACGATCGTGCACATTCACCCTTGATGCGCGACGAAAGGGGTGGCTCATTGCCGGCCATGAGCGAGCCCCTGCCCTTCGAAAAGCTGATCGCCATCGACGAGCTCCTGACCGATGAGGAGCGCATGGTGCGCGACTCGGTGCGGCGCTTCGTGCGCGAGCGCTATCTGCCGCGCGCGGGCGAGTGGTTCGCGACAGAGCAGTTCCCGACCGAGCTCATCCCCGAGATCGCGGGGATGGGGCTGCTCGGCGCGGGGATCCAGGGCTACGGCTGCGCCGGCATGGGCGCGGTGATGTACGGCCTCGCCCTCCACGAGCTCGAGTACGGCGACAGCGGGCTGCGCAGCTTCGCCAGCGTGCAAGGGTCGCTCGTCATGTACCCGATCAGCGCGTTCGGCAGCGAAGAGCAGCGCGAGCGCTTCTTGCCGAAGATGGCCGCGGGCGAAATCATCGGGTGCTTCGGCCTCACCGAGCCGGACTCGGGCTCGGACCCCGGCTCGATGACGACGCGCGCGAAGAAGGACGGCGGCGACTACATCCTCAACGGCACGAAGTTCTGGATCACGAGCTCGCCGATTTCCCAGGTCGCGCTCGTGTGGGCCAAGGTCGACGACGGCGGCGCGGACTCCATCCGCGGCTTCCTGGTCGAGCGCGGCATGCCCGGCTTCGAGACGCCCCTCATTCACGGCAAGATGAGCCTGCGCGCGAGCCCGACGGGCGAGATCGTCCTGAACGACGTGCGCGTGCCGGCGCGCAACATGCTGCCCGGCGTGCAGGGGCTGAAGGGCCCGCTCGCGTGCCTGACGCAGGCGCGCTTCGGCATCGCGATGGGAGCTCTCGGCGCCGCGCGCGCGTGCCTCGACACGGTCGTCTCGTACACGAACGAGAGGGTGCAGTTCGGCGTGACGCTCTCGTCGAAGCAGCTCGTTCAGAAGCAGCTCGCCGACATGGCGACCGACATCGCCACGGGCACGCTCACCTGGATGCACTTCGCGCGCCTCAAGGAGAAGCAGGGCAGCATCTCGCCGGTGCAGGTGTCGCTATGCAAACGCAACAACTGCAAAGTGGCGCTCGACGTCGCGCGCAAATCGCGCGGCCTGCTCGGCGGCAACGGCA
>SYFR01000005.1 GCA_005800325.1 Myxococcales bacterium
AGTCCATTAACAAGGTCTTCTTATCATGCCTCTGAAGACTTTGAGGTTTTAAAAAAAAGAACTAACAAATTAATTTAAATTGCCAATGCCACCTATTGCGTGCTCGCCCCCGAGCACCCGCTCGTCGCCGAGATCGCGAGCGAGGCCTCGCGCGCGGAGATCCTTGCCTATGTGGCGCGCTCCAAGGACCGCGCCGACCGCGATCGCACCGCCGCCAAAGAGAAGACCGGCGTCTTCACCGGCGCCCACGCCAAGAATCCGGTCAATGGCAAAGAGGTGCCCATCTGGATCGCCGACTACGTGCTCGCGTCCTACGGGACGGGGGCGATCATGGCGGTGCCCGGGCACGATCAGCGCGACTGGGACTTTGCCAAGGCGTTTGGCCTGCCCATCGTCGAGGTGGTCGCGGGCGGTGACGTCGCGAAGGCCGCTTTTGTCGAGAGCGAGAGCGGCGTATTGACCAACTCGGGCATGCTCGACGGGCTCGCGCCGCCCGCGGCCAAGGAGGCAATCACGGCGTTTCTCGAAGAGCGCGGACTTGGCAAGAAGAAGGTCGAGACCAAGCTGCGCGACTGGGTATTTTCGCGACAGCGCTACTGGGGAGAGCCCTTTCCCATCTACTTCCCAGTGACCTTGGCGGAGGCCGAGGGAGATCCGCGCCGCGGCGATGCCTGCACGATCCATTTCGACGAGCCCATCGCCGTCCGCGAAGAGGAGCTGCCGCTGCGGTTGCCCGATCTCGTCGACTTCAAGCCCGGCGACGATCCGGCGGGGCCGCTCGCACGGGCCCTCGACTGGCGGTTCTTCCAGAGGGACGGCCGCTGGTACGCGCGCGAGACGAACACGATGCCGCAGTGGGCGGGCTCGTGCTGGTACTACCTGCGCTTCTGCGATCCGCGGAACGACGCGGCGGGGTGGTCGCCCGAGGCCGACCGCGACTGGATGCCGGTCGACCTCTACGTCGGCGGCGCCGAGCACGCCGTCTTGCATCTCCTGTATTCGCGCTTCTGGCACAAGGCGCTCTTCGACCTCGGCTTCGTGAAGGACGAAGAGCCCTACAAGAAGCTCGTGCACCAAGGGCTCATCCTCGGCGAAGACGGGGGGAAGATGAGCAAGTCGCGCGGGAACGTGGTCAACCCCGACGACATCGTTACGGCTCACGGCGCGGACGCGATGCGCCTCTACGAGATGTTCATGGGGCCGCTCGAGGCGGTGAAGCCGTGGCAGTCGACGCAGATCCTCGGCGTCGTGCGGTTTCGCGACCGCGTGTATGCCGCGTGCTCGCGCGCGGTGACGGACGCCATCGACGACGTGACTCTGCGACTCGTGCACAAGACGATCAAGAAGGTCACCGAGGACATCGAGAAGCTGGCCTTCAATACGGCGATAAGCTCGCTCATGGTGCTGGCCAATCACCTCGGCGGGCTCGACCCCATTCCGCGCGCGGCGGCCGAGGCCATGACGCTCCTCGTCTCGCCGTTTGCGCCACACCTCGGTGAGGAGCTGTGGCGTTCGCTCGGGCATGCCGAGAGCCTCGCCTACGCGCCGTGGCCGAGCTTCGACCCGAGCGTCGTGGCCGAGGACACCATCGAGATCGGCGTGCAGATCGGCGGCAAGACCCGCGGCACGGTGGTGCTCGCAAAGGACGCCGACCCGGACACCGCGCGCGCGACGGCGCTAGGCAACGACGCGATCGCCCGCGCGCTCGAGGGCAAGCGGATCGTGAAGTTCGTCTACGTGCCCGGGAGGATCCTCAACTTCGTGGTGCAATGAGCGACGTTGGGGTGAAGGTCGCGCTCCGCGGCGCGCGCTGGGCCGGCCTCGCGGCCCTGGCGTGGCTCCTCGGGTGTGGCCCTCCGCCCGTGCCGCCCGAGCCTCCGCCCACGCCTCGAGCGGACGCCGGCGCGCCTCTCGTGGAACCCGTCCCGGTCGAGCTCCCGACGGGGGTCGCTTGCGTCTACGCCGTGGGGCGGTGCGAGCTCGGCGTCTGCCGCGCGGAGATCCACAACGAGTGTAGCTTCGAGGTCGACTGCGAGCTCTCGGTGCTCGGCGCGTGCGGCGGCGGGCGCGTCGAGAAGACCGAGGCGAGCCGCTACGCTCCCGACACCGGCGGCAATCTGCTCGCGTCGCCGGCATGTGGGGCAGCGCCGCCCGAAGAGCTCGCCGTTCGGAGCGTCAGCTGTCACGAGCGCATCAGCTCGCGCGCGAACAGCTCGGCGCACGAGGCGACGGTGCCGCGGTCGCCGACCTTCGCGCTGCCGGGATGAGAGTTCGTCCCGTTCACGCTGTCGATGAGTCCCGAGCTGGTGAGCCGCTCGAGCGCGTCGCCTGGCAGCACGAGGTGGCTCGCGACCGCGTGGACCTCGATGGCGCCGGCGTGCCGGTACGCGCGCGCCGCCTGCAAGAGCGACGAGCCCGTGCGGATCATGTCGTCGTAGAGGACGACCACCTTGCCGTCGACGTCGGCGTTGACGCCGGTGATCGAGAGCCCGCCCGAGTCCGGATCGCGGCGCTTGTAGACGAACGCCGGCGCGCAGCCGATGTCGCGGGCCAGGCTCTCGACCCATTTTGCGCGGCCGGCGTCCGTGGCGCCCAGCACGAGCTCGCGCCCGCGTCCGAGCGCCTTCACGATCTCGATGACGAGCGACGCGCCGTAGACGTGGTGGGTCACGTGATTGTCGCTGAAATAGAACTCGATGCCGTCGGTGTGCAGATCGAACAAGAAGGTTCGCGTGCCGCCTTCGCACGCGGGGATGGCCGAGATGAGGCGCGCGCGCGTCTTGGCCGTGACGACCTCCCCGCGCTTCACCGCTCGCTCCATCGTCGAGTAGCCGAAGTAGGGCATCGCGATCGACAGGGAGCGCGCGCCGCCGCGGCTCCGCGCGCAGCCGAGGTCGTAGAGCTCGAGCCAGTCGAGATCGGTGGGCGTGCCGCCGAGCAGCACGACGTCCCGGCCCCAGGGCTCGCCGAGCACGCGCCGGTAGAGCTCGCCGTCGGGGAAGGTCTTTCGCTCGATGGCTCCGCGCTCGAAGCCTCCCCTCTCGGCGAGCTCGCCGGCGAGGTACTCGTAGTTCGCGGTGCTGTAGAGGAGCTTCGGTGTGGACATGGGCGTCGAGTTCACGCTCCGCGCGTGAGGCAGAGCGCGCTCTTCAGGTGCGGAGGCTCGCCCGGCGCGGGAGGAAAGTCGAGCGGCACGCCGAGCTCGACGACGCGCTCGATGTGTACGGAGGCCGCCTGTGCGCTGGCGCGCAGTGTGCGGGCGAAGGCCTTCGGGTCGAGCGCGCGCAGGTTGGTGGAGGCGAGGAGGGCGCCGCCCGGCGCGAGGCAGCGAAACGCGAGCTCGGCCAGCCTCGACATGTCGCGTTCGGCGCGGAACGTGGACGATTTCGTGGTCGCGAAGCTCGGCGGATCCAGCACGACGAGGTCGAAGCGCTCGCCCCTCGGCGCGCGCGCGGTGCTCTCGAGCCACGCCGCGGCGTCGGCCTTCACCACCGCGTGCTCGGCACTCGCGCCGGCGTTGCTGAGGTTCTCGAGCGCGCGTGCGTTGGACGCGCCCGAGGCATCGACGCTCACCGTGCGGACCGCACCGCCCGCGAGCGCCGCGACGGTGAAGGCCGCGTGGTACGAGAAGAGATTGAGGACGCGGAGCCCCCGCGACTTCTCTCGCACGAGCGCGCGCGCCCGGAGCTGATCGAGGAAGATCCCGGTCGAGAGGCCGTCGCCGAGCCGGGCGAGATACGCGACGCCGAGCTCGCGCACGACGAGCGGCTCCGGTGCCGGCTCGCCGCGCATGGGGACGGGCGGCGCGACCTCGCTTCGCCGCGTGTCGACGAGACGGCTCGCCTGCTTCGGCCGTCGCTTCAGGTACACGCCGCGCACGCCGAGCGCCATGACGCAGTCGAGGAGCGACTCTTCGAGCGCGAGGGCATCGGGGCTCGAGAGCGAGAGCACGGCGTGGGCCGCATAGAGATCGAGCGCGACTCCGGGCAGCGCGTCGCCGGCGCCGTGCACGAGGCGCAGGGCGTCGGTGTCGTCGCGCCGCGCGAGGGCATAGCGACGAAGGGCGGCTGCGCGCAGGCGACGGTCGAGCTCACGCGGCTCCGCCGGGAGCGAGTCATCGCCAGCGAGCCAGGCGTCGAAGTCTCGCGGCATCGGCGCCTCGAGCGCGAGGGGGCGACCCGAGCCGGGGTGGGTCACGGCGAGCTTGTGCACGTGCCACAAAAGGCGTGGTGCGGGCGCCCCGCCGTGATCGCGGTCGCCGGCGATCGGGGCGCCGAGCGTGGCCAGGGTCTTCCTGAGCTCGAGCTTGCGAGCGGCGCTCTCGATCGCGACCAGGGCGCGTCCGTTGCGCTCCGCGAGGAGCCGCGCAGAGAACGGAAGCTCGCCGCCCAAACGAGTCACGCCGCGCTTGCCCGCGCCGTGCTTGCCCGAGAAGGGGCCAAGCTCGCTCACCGCGACGACGTGCGTCGTTCGCGCGCCCGCTTCGAGCTCGCGCGCGAGGCTGCGGGCCGCCTCTCGCGACAGCGCGAGGACGACGACGCCCGACGCCTCCCGGTCGAGCCCGTGCACGATCGTCGGCGCTCGGCCCGCCGGAAACGGACCGAGGCCGCGCAGGATGCGGGTCTTGAGGTCGCACAGCTCGACGTCGTCCGCCGCGTGCACCGGCACGCCGTGGGGCTTGTCGACCGCGAGCAGGTGCTCGTCCGAGAGCAGCGACGACGACGCGCACCAGTGCGGAAACAGCGCGTCGCGGGTGCGCGCGTCGAGGCCCTCGGGCGTGGCTGGGTCATCGCGTCCGTCGAGACACCGGGCATCTCGACGCCCCCGGTCGGGCGAGGGCATCGAAATGCCCTCGAAGTCCGATGATTTTGACTCGGCCAATCGAATTACTTGGTCCTCGATTCAAATGAATCGAGGCACGAGGCTCACTTGATGATGTTGGTCCCCGGCGGCGGCTCGAACGTGAACTCGGCGTCGCCGATGCTCTCGGGCTGCTCGACGTGGATGAAGTCGAAGCGGTTCTTGTTGCCTTGCGCGTCGATGACCAAGACGCGCCGCACGCACGACGGATCGCCCTTCTTGAGCATCTCCTCGTCGATGTAGAAGAGCACCTTCTCGTAGCCGGGGTTCGGAGTGCGCGGCGTGCCCACGAGCACGGGGCCGCCCTCCCATTTGCTGCCGGTGTGGAAGGCGAACGTGAACGAGTGGCGCAGGCCCTTGCCCATGATGAAGGCCAGCGCGCCCGGATACTCGGTCTGCGCGACGGGCTTCAAGAACATCTGCTGGTTCTCGTGCTCGTAGATCTTGAGCGTCACGCCGTCGGAAACGACCCGGTTTTTGTTGGGATCGCGGTAGCTGAAGGAGATCTTCGCCGGGCGCTTGATGTAGACGACGCCGCTCGACTTCTTGGTCGTGCCGGCGATTTTCGCCGTGTAGTGCTGATCGAACCGCGCGCGAAACAGCCCGACGGGCTTGTAGATCACGTCCACCTTCTCGGCGATCGCCTCGGCCGTGCCGGGCGCCGCGGCGTCGGGAGCCGCGAACTGCTCGGGCTTCGGCGTCGCGGGCTCGCCGGACTTCGCCGCGCCGTCCGTGCCTTTCGCCGCGCCGTCCGTGCCTTTCGCCGCGCCGTCCGTGCCTTTCGCCGCGCCGTCCGTGCC
>SYFR01000386.1 GCA_005800325.1 Myxococcales bacterium
ACGATCTGCTCGACGAGGCGGGGCTCGGCAAGGACGGCCTGCGCTTGCACCGCTCGACCTTCGAGGTGCGCGCGCTGCTCGACGAGGTGGTCGCGACCTTCGGGCTGCTCACGGCTGAGCGCGGGATCGCGCTCTCGGCACACGGGCCGCGCGAGCTCTACGTCTCAGGCGATCGGGCGCGGCTCCTGCGCGTGCTCGAGAACCTCGTCAATAACGCCGTGTTGCACGTGCGCGCGGGCGGCAAGATCGCGCTCGAGAGTCGCCAGCTCGGCGACGGGCTCGAGCTCTCGGTGCGCGACGACGGCGTGGGGATCGACGAGCGCGACGTCCCGTTCGTCTTCGACCGCGCGTGGCAGGGACGCAGCGGCAGGGCCCGCGGCGCAGGGCTCGGTCTCTTCATTGCCCGCGGTGTCGTCGAGGCGCACGGCGGAGAAATTCACGTCGAGCGTGGGCGCCGCGCGGGCGCGACGTTTACCTTCGTGTTGCCGGGCGTGCTGCGACCGCAGCCCGCGACCTTGCCGCTCGGTCCTGCCGCGCCTTCGTGAAGCGAACGCGCGCGGAGGCAGCTCTGCGCCCGCGGCCCCGCGGCGGGCGCTCTTGCCCTGCGCTGTCCCCACGCGACTAAGCGCGGCCCGTCCGCTCCGCGAGCTCGCGCAGCTCTTCGGCGAGCCGCACGCTGAGAGAAGACGCGTCCGCGAGCCGAAACGACCAGTTGCCGTCGGGCGTCGCCGGATCGTTCATGCGCGCGTCGCTGCCGAGCGAGAGCACGTCCTGCACCGCGGCGATCGCGAGCTCGGCGGGCGAGGCGAACGCGTGGCGCACCATGGCGCGGGCGATGTCCTCGCTGGGCGACAGCTCGAGCTCTCGGGCGACGATGCGCCTCGTGTCGGCCGAGGCCGCGGCCCACCAGCCGACCACGGTGTCGTTGTCGTGGGTGCCGGGGTAGGCGACGCAGTCGGTCGGGTGGTTCCGCGGCAAGTGCGGGTTCATCGGATCGCCGTCGAAGGCGAACTCGAGCACGCGCATGCCCGGCAGGCCCGCGCGCCGCCGCAGCTCGTGCACCGGCTCGTCGATGAGGCCGAGATCTTCGGCGACGAGCGGCAGCTCGGCTCCGAACGCGCGCCGCAGCGCCTCGAAGAACGCGAGGCCGGGGCCCTCTCGCCACGCGCCGCTCCGCGCGTCCGGGGCGTCGCTCGGCACTGCCCAGTAGGCCGCGAACGCGCGAAAGTGATCGATGCGCACGACGTCCGCGTGCACGAGCGCGCGCTCGAGGCGGGACTTCCACCAGGCGAAGTCGTCCTCTGCCATGCGCTCCCAGCGGTAGAGCGGGTTGCCCCAGAGCTGCCCCTTCTCGCTGAAGTAGTCGGGCGGCACCCCGGAGACGCTTGCCGGCCGGCCCTCAGGGTCGAGCTCGAAGAGGTCGCGGTGCGTCCACACGTCGCAGCTGTTGCCGTCGACGTAGATCGGCAGATCGCCGAGGAGGCTCACGCCATGCTCGCGAGCGAAGGCGCAGAGCTCGCGCCACTGCCGCTCGAAGAAGTAGAGCTCGGCGATGCGGCGATCGATGCCGGCGGCGAGGGCCCGCGTCGCGCCTTCGAGCGCCCGTGGCTCGCGGTCGCGAAGCGCAGGCTCCCAATCGCGCCACGCACGAAAGCCGTGTCGCTCTCGCAGCGCATCGAAGACGGCGGCATCGCGCGCCCAGGTCTCTTCGTCGTGGAAGCGCTCGAAGTCCTCGGCCCAGGGGTGGTGGCGCGCCGCCAAGAGTCGCTCCGCGGCGTGCCCGAGCCGCGGGAGTTTGTGGGCCTTGGCCGCGAGAAAATCGACGCGATCTGTGTTCGGCGCTTCGCTCGCGTCGTCGAGCAGCCCCGCGCCGCGCAGCGCCTCGAGATCGACGAGCAGCGGATTGCCGGCGAGCGCCGACCAGCCGACGTAGGGACAGTCGATGTGGCTCGGCACGAGCGGCAAGATCTGCCACGTCGAGCAGCCCGCCTTGGCGAGCCACGCCACGAACGCGCGCGCCTCGCTCCCGAGGTCGCCGATCGCGCCCTTACCGGGGAGCGACGTCGGGTGGAGCAGGAGCCCACCGCGCCGCAGGCGAGGCGTGTCGCTCAACCGAGGTCGAGCTCGCCCTTCACGCTGATCGGGTACCTCCGCACGATCGGGTGATCGGCGATCCCCGCGAATTTTCGCAGCCACTTGTGCACGTGGCCGAGCTTGAGCGCGTCGGCGCCGCCGACCTCGAGCGAGCCCAGATCGAGCTTCTTGTGGCGGAAGGTGTCGTCGGTCGCGCCGATGACGCGATCGCCCGGGATTTCCGGCGAAAGGATCAGCATCGAGCCGACCGTCCAGTGGTCCTTGCCGTTGCCGTCGTTGTAGCTCGGCGTGCGGCCGAAGTCCGAGCCGACCACGGTGAAGAGCTCGTTCGCGCAGCCGAGGGCCTCGGCGCAGTCGTAGAGCGCCATGACGCCGGTGAGCAGCTCGCCGAGCCGCGTCTCGTGCTGGTTGTCGTGGTTGCCGTGGGTGTCGAAGCCGCCGAGCGTGAGGTTCACCGCGCGCGTGAGCCCGGCCTTGTAGGCGGCGACGGCGATGCGCGCCTGCCGCGTCATGCCCTGCCCGAGATCGCCGAACGCGTCGGTGACCTTCGTGAGCTCGGCGCTCATCAGCTTGAGGTCGTCCATGCCGAGACGCGAGGTGTAGAGCAGGCTCATCGCGTTCTCGATGAGCGGGAGGTGCTGCGCGGTGCGGAGCGTGTCGAGGCGCTCGCTGCGCGCGGCGCGGATCCGCTCGAGCGTCGGCTCGGTGACGAACAGCTGGCTGTTTTCGTCGTTCGGGTTCGTGCGGTTCGGGTGGAGCAGCGACTCGAGCGCGCCGCCGTTGCCGAGGCGCGTGGGCGCGACGACGCCGTCGGTGTAGTCGTACCCGCCGTTCGTGAGGAAGCCCATCGGCAGGCCCTCCCCCGTGACCGCCGCGAGCAAGGCGCCGAACGCCGGCGTGTTGTTGTTGAGCCGGCCGGCCCAGGCGTTGCGCGTGCCGGTGTCGTGCCCGTTCGTCTCGCAGTCGATGCCGTTGAGCACCGTCATGATGCTGCGGTACTTCGCGTCGCCGAAGAACGCGGCGTTCTGGCCGATGGGGGCGTAGGACACGTTGCCGGACGTCAGGATCTCCGAGGGCGCGAACGTGTTGTTCACGACGAAGCCCTCGCTGTTCATTTCATTGCCCTTGGGATCGGTGAGCAGCGTCGGATCCCAGCCGCCGCTCGCGTGCACGAACACCCAGAGGCGATTCGATGCGGCGCGCGCGCGGGAGACCGTGCCCGGCGCGGCGAGGCTGACGACGCCGAGGCCGGCGAGCGAACAGAGCTTGATGAAATCGCGGCGATCCATGGTTTTTCCTCCGTCGCTCACTCGTAAAGGAAGTTGTAGTCGCCGAGCAGGTAAGAGACGACGCTGGTCCAGGCGCGGATCACGTAGCTCTCGTCGCGCGTGACCTGCTGCGCTTCGGGAAACTCCTTGCCGCTGTACACGTCGGCGCGCGCGCCGCACTCGGACGGCAGGTCGGCGGACAGCGGCTCTTCGGCTGCGGCCATGCCGTCCTTGCCCTCGCGCCAGGTGTCGCGAAAGAGCTTGAACGCGCGGTCGACGTCGGGGCTGTCCGGCGCCACCGTCACGCCGAGCAGCCGCGCATGGAGGTGCACGAGCGTCTGGCGAATGCCCGCCTCGGCGAGCTCGATGGGCAGCCCGCTCTCGGTCTCGGGCTCGAGCTCGCCGGGATCGACCTCGGTGCCGTCGAGCACGAGGTGCGGGAAGAGCAGCCGCGACGCCGCGTCCCGGGTGAGATCGTACGGCACCGCGCGACACGCCATCTGCAGCGCCATGCGCTCGGCGACCGCGGCCATGAGGCCGTTCGGCTCGCCGATGCGCGTCGTGACGTTGTTGGCATCGACGCCGCCGTAGAGGAGCTGGAGCGCGCCGAGCGACGCGGGGTTGCGTAGATCGCTGCGCAAGAGCGGCCGCCTTCCGCCGTCGAGCCAAGGCATGCCGAGGACCGCGGCGATCTTGTCGTGCAAGTGCTCGGGCGCGAGCAGCTGCGCGTGGCCGACCTCCGCGAGCTTGCCGGCTTGCGTAAGGCTGAGCGCGACGCTATTTTTCGCCCGGAAATACGGCGAAAGTACGAGCGCGCGCACCACGCTGCGAAGATCGTAGTTCGACTCGCGGAAGCTCGCCGCGATGTGGCGGAAGGTGTCCGCCTGCGCGAAGAAGGACCGGTACTGCCCTTCGTACGCCGGATCGGTCGTGTCCGTCGGCGCGATGAGCGCCTCGCGCCCGGTCAGGCCGCGGTACAGATTGATGACGACGCCGAGGGCGAAGCGCTCGTCTGCTGCGATGCGGGTAGAGAGCCACCGCACGCCGTCGCCGCTCTCCTCGAGCGGGAGCGCGTCTTCGCCGAAGCCGGCCGGAAACATCTCCGCGTACCAGGTCGGCGCGGCGCTGTGGCGGCCGTTGTTGTCGAACGCCTGAAAGCAGCCGGCGATCGGATCCACCTGCGCGTGGCACACGGTGCAGGTCGGATCTTCGCGCGTCGGGTTGATCGCCGTGACCTTGGTCTGGTCGAGCGGCTGCTCGGCGGTGAGCAGGATGTTCGTGCCGAGGAACCAGAGGATGGTCTTGCGTGCGCGCGCGCGGTTGCGGTTCGTGTCGGTCGTGCCGTGGCGCGTCAAGAGCACGTGCGAGGTGAGCACGCCCGCGTGCGGATACGGCACGCCGTCGACCTCGGGCAGCCTGCCCTCGGCGAACTCGAGCGGATCGTTCTCGTTCTTGAAGGTCGCGTCGGTGACGCCGTACGATTTCGCCGAGAGCGGCGAGACCATCATGTAGTCGGCCGTCAGGATCTCGGTGAAGGGGCGCCCCTCGCGCACGACGTGGGCGATGAGCTCGAGCGGCGCGCGCGTGATGGCGATGTTCGTGAAGCGACCGAGCTCGCTCGCGTCCTTGAGACTGTACTGATCGAGCACGGTCTTCGGGGCGGACTCGAACCAATAGGGATCCGCGTACTCGAAGTTGTCGAGCAGCGCGTTGCCATTGTTGTTGAGGTAGAAATCCGTGACGAACAGATCGCCGTAGATGCGCTTGACGAGCTCGTAGAACGGCTCCTCGGTCATCAGCTCGGTGAGCACGCGCTCGAGCTCGGGCCGGCCGCCGCTCCGGACTCGCTCGAGCTCGGACGTGCGCGGCAGTCGTGCGCCAAGCAGGAGCGCGGCCTTGCGCAGCGTGCCGGCGTCATCGAGCAGCTCGACGCCGGTGAAGTGCGCGGTCGGCGTCGCCTCGCAGGTGGCGCCGCTCTCGACCAGCGCGACGAAGCCCTCGAGCGCCTTGTACTCGGGGCCATCCTTCTCGATGACCTTGCCGCCTTTGTGCGCGATCTGTTGGCTCGGCTTGAGCAAGATCTGCGAGGTGCCGTCCTTCTGAAAGGACGCCACTTCCGTCACGACGGCGAGGTTGTGGTCGAGGAAGCCTGCCTCGGCCGAGCCCTTCAAGAGGTACGACGTGTCCTTCGCCATCCCGGTCGGGTTGTGGCAGGGCCGGCAGCTCTTCTCGATGACGGGCCAGACGTCGGTCGCGAAGTAGTCGTAGGTCGAGATGCACTCGGCCTCTTCCGGCGCGCAGCCGCCCCCGAGCGCCGCCGCTGCCATCGCCGCCGCGAGTCCGATCGCGATGGCTTTGAGTGAACCCGCGCCGTCAGGCCTCATGGTGTCGCCTCCCGCTGGAAGTCATGTCGCCAAGCAGAGTACGCGCGGCTCCCGATCGCCAAGCTGTGAAATCGCGGCCGCGCCGCGTTAGGTGGCAGGCTGGCCTACACGACGTGGCGAGCCCGGGGTGGGCTACCTGCCTGGGCCACATGACCTCGGCGACGCGACGTGGGCTACATGCCGCTCGAGCTGCTCGCCGCTGCGCCGCCGCTCGCGGTCGTGCCCATGCCGCCGGTGCCACCTGCGCCGCTCATGCCGCCTGCGCCACCCGCGCCACCCGCGCCACCCGCGCCACCAGCGCCACCCGCGCCACTGGCAGGTGAGCTCCCCGTGGTCGTCGCCGCGCCCCCGCCGCACTCCATGGTCGGCTTGCAGTCGGCGCACGAACAGCCCTCGCTCCACGGTACGCACTCGCCATTGTCCACGCAGTTCTGCTGGCAAAAGTCGGTGCTGGTGCAGTCGGGGCAGAGGCAGCTCTCGGCGAACGTGCAAATCATGGCGCCGTCGTCGTCGTCGCAGCCGTTCACCTGCGGATCGCAGCTGCCCATCGTGACCTTGTGAAAGCAGTCCTCGCAGGAGCAGTCCTCGCCGGCCTCGACGTCGCACGTCCCGTCGTTCGTGCACCCGCTGGCGCATTTCGCCAACGTCGCGCAGTCCGCGCACGCGCACGACTCCTCGCTCGGGCCGCTCGGCACACAGAACCCGTCCGGGAAATGTCCGTGGCAGCCGGTGCCGCCGCCCGCGCCCGTGACCGACGCGATGCTCGAGGACGCCGTCGCGGCCGGCGCCTCGGACTTCGAGCAGGCCGCCGCGAGCAACGTCGAGCCAAGGGAGAAGAGAGCGGCGAAGCGAAGCGAGGTGTGCACGCAGCGACGCTACCGCCTTGGCGCAGGAGAATCGAGGAGCAAACCAAACCTCGTGAGTTGTGGAGTACGCTCCGCGCCCCATGGTGCGACGGCTTTCGGTCGCGGGCGCGGCGGCGCTCGTGTGGACGCTCGGGCTCTCGGCATTCGCTGCGCCTCCGCCGCTGCCGCCCGGGGCCGCCGAGCTGCGCGAGGGCAAGCTGCTCATGGCCCAAGGCAAGCTCGAGCAGGCCTGCACCAAGCTCGCCGAGGCGCAGGCATTGAGTGCCAAGGCGACGACGCAGCTCGAGCTCGCCACTTGCCGCGAGAAGCAAGGCCGGCGCGCCGACGCCCATCGGCTCGTGACTGCCGCGCTCGCGCAGGCGCGGAGCACCAAGGACCGCGCGACCGAGCAGCTCGCGACCGCCCGGCTCGGCAAGCTCGCGCCGACGATCGGTACCCTCGTCGTCACCGCGGCGGATCCCGACGCGGCGCTCACGCTCGACGGGGCGGCGTTCGGCGCGGAGCTCCTCGGCACGCCGTACGCGGTGGACCCGGGGGAGTATGTAGTCGCGGCGAGCGCGCCGAAGAAGCGACCGCGTACGACGACCGTGAAGGTGGCCGCGAGAGAGGAGCAGCGCGTCGCGATGCCTGCGCTCGAGCCCGAGTCGGTGGCTCTGGCGGCGGCGGCCGATGCGATCGCTCCGAGCGCTCCGGCCGTGGGGGAACCCGAGCGCGAGCCCGAGGAAGAACAGGCTTCGAGCTCGCGCCTCGTCGTCGAGGTCGGCGGCATCGTGGGCGTGCTCGTGAGCGGCGTCGATCGTGCGCCGACGTCCGCGCTCGGTGGGCTCGAGTACCAGCTCCCGACGCCGGGCGGCGGCGTCCTCATCGCGGGCTGCGGCGACACGACGACGGTCCCGGGAGCGGGGGAGTGCGAGGGCACGTTCGACGTCGCGGCGGGCGGAGCTGCGGGCGGCACGCTCTTCGTCGGCTGGTCCGTGCTGCCGCGCCTCCACGTTGGCGCTCGAGGCTTCGGTGCCGCGGGTATCGGCGGAGGCTTTGCGTTCGGCGGTGGACCTGCGGCGTCGTGGCGCGCAGCCGGGCCCGTGTGGCTCGGCGTCGAGGGCGCCCTCGCGTACGAAGAACATCCCGCGGCCTTGCGGGGCGCCCGCGGGAGCGTCCCCGAGGCCTACGCCTCCGCGGCGGGCGGCGCCGAGGTCGACGTGCCGCTCGGCGCTGCGCTCGGGCGCGAGGTGACGGTGAGCTCGGGGATGATGGGCGCCGTCGCGCTCGACGTATCGCTCGCGTTGTTCGGGATGTCGGAGCCGGCGCTGCTCGGAGCCGAGTCGCCCGTCGCGCTGCTCGACGGCGCGATGATGCTCAGTCTGCGTCCCACGCTCTTCATCGGCCCGGGAGGGCTCGGCGCGAGCGTGCCTCTCTCGCTCGGCTATCGGTTCTTCTGACGCGCCGTCTCCGCATTGGCAGCTTCGTTCGCGGGGCGCTCGTGAGCTTGCCAATCGGGGTGCCTATTTCGTAGCGCGCCTCCGCATTGGCAACTTCGCTCGCGGGGCGCTCGTGAGCTCGCCAATGGGGGTGCCTATTTCGTAGCGCGCCTCCGCATTGGCAACTTCGCTCGCGGGGCGCACTTCGCTCTCGACGCGATGCGAAGGCACGGGCTCCTCGGGCTGGGTTTCGGGGTCGTCGCGGCGCTCGGGTGCGCCCGGACGACGCGCACCTTCCCGCTGCGCGAGCCCGTGTGGCGTGACGCGGACGCGGCTCCGTTCGCGAACAAACCCGCGGAGTACACCACCGGGATGTACTGGGACGGCGCCGATCAAATGGTGTTTCGTCCGATCACGCGCCTCTGGGCGGTGAGCCCCGGCGGCGAGTCGGTCAACGTCAACGCGCTCGACGAGGTCCCGGACTCGACGTGGTTCGAGAACCGCATCGGCCGGCGCAGCATGCGGCCGGAGGAGGTGGCAAGAGGGCCCTGCATCGTGCCGCCGCTCGAGCCGCAAGAGGGCCTCGTGGCGGTGCGCGGCAAGCCGGGCGGGGCGAACCCAGGCTTCGTGATCCGCGCCGCCGACGGGCGGAAGTACCTCGTGAAGTTCGACAGCGCCGCCTCGTTTCTCTTCACCGGCCGCGCCGGCGCCGATGCGCGAGCGACGTCGGCCGAGGTGCTGGTGTCGAAGCTCTTTCACGCGGCGGGCTACCACGTGCCGTGCAATCGCCTCGTGTTCTTCGCGCGCGAGCAGCTCACGATCGAAGCGGGGGCGCAGGTAGAGACTCACCTCGGCGAGAAGGTGCCCATGACGGAGGCGCACGTCTCGGAGATCTTGAGCGGCGCGGTGCGGCTCGCCGATGGCACCTACCGCGCCAGCGCGAGCCTCTACCTCGAGGGTGAGCCGCTCGGTCCGTTTCGCTTCGAGGGGACCCGCAAGGACGATCCGAACGACGTCGTGCCGCACGAAGATCGGCGCGAATTGCGCGGCTATCGGCTCATCTCCGCGTGGACCGGTCACACCGACGCGCGCGAACAGAATAGCCTCGACACCTTCATGCGCGAAGGCGCGAGCGGCACGCCGAGCGGCAGCAGCGGCACGAGCGCAGCCGGCGGCGGCACCCACAAGGGCGGCGGCGGCACGCGCAACGGCCGCGGTTTCGTGCGGCATCAGCTGCTCGACTTCGGCGACGCGCTCGGCAGTCTCTGGTCGCCGCCGATGCTCGGGCGCCGCATCGGACACGCCTACTACTTCGATGGCGTCGACGTGCTCACCGACTGGCTCACGCTCGGCCTCGTGCGACGCCCGTGGGAGGAGCTGCGCTTCGGTCCGTCGGGGCGCGTCTTCGGCTACTTCGACGTGCAGTCCTTCGAGCCTGAGCAGTGGCGCTCGGGCTACCCGAACCCCGCGATGATGCGCATGACCGAGCGCGACGGCGCGTGGATGGCTCGGATCCTGGCGCGCTTCTCGACCGAGCACCTGCGGGCCGTCATCGCGGAGGCGCGGGTGCGCGACGCGTTCCTCGAGTCGGAGATCTTGCGCATCCTCGAGGGGCGCCGGCGCCTCGTGCTCGAGCGATACCTCTCACGCCTGTCGCCGCTCGCGTCGCCGGCCGTGACCGTGCG
>SYFR01000387.1 GCA_005800325.1 Myxococcales bacterium
GATGCACCAGATCGCCGAGCACGGCATCGCCGCGTACTGGCGCTTTCGCGAGAAGCTCGGCGGCGGCATCGCCGCGAAGGACGCCGCGCCGTTCGCGTGGCTTCGCCAGCTGATGGACGCGCAGAGCGAGCTCAAGGATCCGGCCGAGTTCCTCGAGAGCATCAAGGGCGATCTGTTTCAGGACGAGGTCTTCGCCTTCACGCCGCGCGGCGACGTGCGGACCTTCGTGCGCGGCTCGACGCCGATCGACTTCGCCTACGGCATTCACACCGACCTCGGGACGCGCTGCGCCGGAGCGCGCGTCAACGGTGCGGTCGTGCCGCTCAGCTACAAGCTCCGCAACGGCGACCTCGTCGAGATCATCACCGCGACCGAGACCCAGCCGGCCAAGGAGTGGCTCGAGTGGGCCGTGACGGCGCGCGCCCGCGGCCGCATTCGCACGCACCTCCGGCAGCTGCAGCGGGAGCGGTCGATCAAGCTCGGCCACGAGCTGCTCGAGCGCGAGCTGCACGCGGCCGGGATCAGCCTCGCGCGCCTCGAGAAGAACGCGAAGGAGCTCGGCGAGCTCTGCACGCAGTTCGGGGCCAGGGGCAAGGACGACCTCTTTGTCCTCGTCGGCTACGGCCGCGTGAAGCCAGCGCAGATCGTCGCGACGCTCACGCCTTCGCCTGACGAGACGAATGACAAGCCCGGCACCGCGGCGCTACCGGCGTCGATCCGCGAGGGCCGCATCGAGGCGTTCGTGCGCAAGGTCACCGGCAAGAGCTCGAACGGCATCGTGCTCAACGGCGCCGACGACATGCTCGTGCGCTACACGAAGTGCTGCAATCCCTTGCCCGGGGACGACATCGTGGGCTTCCTCACGCGCGGGCGCGGCATCACGGTGCATCGCCGCAACTGCGAGAAGGCGTTCGAGGCGGATCCGGGCCGCCGCGTCGAGGTCAAGTGGGACGCGAAGGCGAAGATCAACCGCCCCGTGCGGCTCACCGTCACGACCGCGAATCGGCCCGGGATCCTCGCGACGGTGGGGCAGACCTTCCACGCCGAGGGCATCAACATCAGCGAAGCGACGTGCCGCGCGAGCGACGACGGCCGCGCCACCAACACGTTCACGTTCTTGTGCGCCGACGTCACTCAGCTGAAGGGCGTCATGCGACGCCTGCTGAAGATCGACGGCGTGGTCGAGGTCGATCGTACGTAGCTGCTCGGGCCCAAGCCCTCTTGGGGCCGAGAAGGGCAAGTGGGGCCGGAGCTCACCCAATTCGCCGCTGCGGCTCCCGTCACCGAGGCCCGGCGTCGGTCACCGGCGCTTGCGGCGGGCGGCGGCGTGTTGCTTGTGCGGCGGCAGCCACACGAGGTAGAGCGCGACCTCGACGACGCCCTCGCGCAACATCCCGATCGACTCCGCCGCGCCGCGGGACAAATCGATGATGCGCCCGTGCACGAACGGGCCGCGATCGTTGATGCGCACGCGAACCGCGCGTCCGTCGGTGCGCACCACGTCGACGACGGCGCCGAGCGGCAGCTCCTTGTGCGCCGCCGTGGGCGCGTGCGGATCGTAGGGCTCGCCGCTCGCGGTCGAATTGCCGGCGAGGCCGTCGTGGTAGTAGCTCGCGCGCCCGTGCTCGATGGGCCCGTGCCCGCTCGGCGCGAGGAGCTGCTGCGCCGGCGATCTCGGGTGCTCGGGGAGAGCTCCCGCGACGGCGCGCCCACGACCGGCGCATCCGCCGGCGAGCGCGAGGAGGCACACGGCGAGCGGCACGAGCGAGCGCTTCGTGGTCATCATCGTGACGCCATCGTGCGACCCGATCGGCCGCAGGAGAAAGTTCTCGGCGCGCGCCCGTCAGATGCGCCGTCAGAAGCTGCCGACGAGGGAAACGCCCTGAAACCCGGGCGAGATCACCGGCGCGGCGCTCACCCGCGGCGACCATGAGCTCTTCGATCGCGCGCTCGACTCGGGCCCGCGGTCGTAGAAGTAGTAGCCCGCGAGCGCTCCTCCGGAGGCGAGCGTGAGCACGAGCCCCGTGACCATCACGGCCTGACCGGTGGAGAGCGCGGCGAGGTTGTCGCTCAGCTGCCGGCACGGCTGCACGTAGTTCGGGTGCGCCTCCGAGGCGTCGTCTTTCGGGCCGCACGGGTGGTCCTCGTAGGCCGTGCCCTCGAGATCGCCAGCCTGTTTCGCGTGGTCGAGGATCTGCGCCGTCACGCTGTCGACTGCGCCGTCGGCGTTCGCCGTGACGCCGATGCCGGCGACGGTCAGGATGAGGCCTACGCCGCCGAAGCCCGCGAGCCCCCACGCTGGCGTCGAGTCCTTGAACCAGTCGCCGAAGCCCTGCATCTCCTCCTGCGGCACGTCGGGAGGAAGGAGCATGCGCGGAGCGCCGTAGGGCGTCGGCGGTCGCGTGTCCCATCCGGGTACGCCGCCGGGTACGCCGCTCGGGGCAGGGCTCGGCGTCGGCGTTGGGGTCGGCGTCGGCGCGGGCGGCGGCGCCACCTTGGCGACCGAGGACTCCCCGGTGCGAAGGTTGAGGGTCACCGCAGCGCCGCTTCCCTTCGTCGCGGTAAACCGAGTCTTCTCGACCTTGCCGTTGAGCGCGGCCGACGCCTCGTGCTCGCCCGGCCGCAAGAACACCGGATCGCCGAGCGGGCTCGTGCCGATGACCTGCCCGTCGATGCCGACCGTCGCGCCGTCGGTGTCGATGATGAAAATGACGAACGCGGCCTTCTTGCGGGCCTCGGAGATCCCCTCTTGCGCCGCCCTGCGCTGATCGGCCGTGGCCGCGTCGTGGTCCCGCAAGAACTGGTGCAGGTGGTTGCCGCCCTCTTCGACGTTGCCCGCCTTGAGCTCGCTCTGACCGAGGTTCAAGAGCACCGCGGGGTGACGCTTGAGCGCGTACGCCTGCAAGAACGCGATGCGCGCGTCCTCGTAGTTCCCCTTGTCGTAGGCATCGACGCCCTCGAGGAAGCGCTCCCGCGCCTGCAGGGTGAGCTTGTCTTGCGCCTGCGCCCGAGCGGCCGAGGCGTGACCCACCGACGCCGCGGCGAGGGCGAGGACCAATGCAGTTCGAAGGACCTTCATGCGATCTTCAGATCGAGTTTGCCAAGCTTGCCCGAAGTCGAGAAACTCTCGACCCTCTCGCGACCGGGCGGCGCGGGGCATGGGACCACAAATGCCCGCCGAGCGGAATTGCGAATTCGCGCTCGCGCCTCGGCCTCGTGGGCGCCGCGCCATTTGACGCCGGCGCGCTTCGGCATCACAGGCACGCCATGCGCTCGCGCCGTAGCAAAGCCTTGTACGCCGCGACCTTGGCCTTCCTCGGCTGCACCGATCCCGCGCTCGATGCCGGCACGGGCGGCGCCGCCCCTCCGGACTGCCTGCCCGCCGAGACGACGTGCCCCATCGTGTTCGAGTACCCGCTCGGCGGCGGCGTCACGTCCGTCGAGCTGCGCGGCGATTTTGCGCCCGGCGCTTGGGAGAAGGGCGTCGCGATGCAGATCGACGGCACCCGCTGGCGCGCCGAGCTCGCCGCGCGCGACGGCAAGGTCATTCGCTACAAGTTCTTCCTCAACGGCAAGGACTGGGTCGTCGATCCGAACAACCCGCACCAAGAGAGCGACGGACTCGGCGCGGAGAACAGCGTCAAGGTCGCCGACTGCGAGTTCGAGGTGTGCCCGGTCGAAGAGCCGCCGCCGGTCGCGGGCACCTTCGACTGGCGCAGCGCCGTCCTCTACTTCGTGTTCGTCGACCGCTTCCACAACGGCGACCCCTCGAACGACGCGCAGGTGGCGGGCGTCGAGGGCCCGGCCAACTGGCAGGGCGGCGACTGGGCCGGAGTCATCCAGAAGATCGAAGCGGGCTACTTCGCGTCGCTCGGCGTCAACGCGCTCTGGCTCACCGTGCCCGCCGACAACACGAGCGCACCGGGGATCGGTCACGACGGCCACCAGTACTCGGCCTACCACGGGTATTGGCCGAGCGATCTCGGCAACACCGAAGAGCACTTCGGCACGCTGGCGCTCCTGAAGGAGCTCGTCGCGACGGCGCACGCCCACGGCTTGAAGGTGCTGTTCGACTACGCGATGAACCACGTTCACGCCGACAATTCCCTCGTGTCGCAGCATCCGGACTGGTTCTGGCCGCTCGAGTTCGAGGGCAAGACCTGCGTGTGCGGCGTCGGCTGCGACTGGAACGATGGCTATCAGCAGCGGCGCTGCTGGTTCACGAGCTACCTGCCGGACTGGAACTTCCAGAACGACGCGGCGCGCGCCTACAGCGTGGACAACGCGATGAAGTGGGCGAAGGACACCGGGGCCGACGGCTTTCGCCTCGATGC